>NZ_JADEWA010000008.1:0-31855 GCF_015207865.1 Dolichospermum sp. LEGE 00246 | reverse complement strand
ATTAATAACCTCATGCTTTTCAATTAACATTATTTATTCACTTTTTGATAGTAAAATAGGTTATAATTAGGTAATATTTCTGGATGAAATATTTTAATTAAATCAGATAAAACCACATCAGGGTTACTCATGCCACTTTGCCAGTAGTCATTACCACCATTGGGACTAAGGCGAGCATTATTATTATAGAGATTTCCTTTTTTGAAAGCATGAAAATCACCATAACGATTATCTTCAGTCACAACATCTTTTAAACTGTTCCAAGATTGTCTAAGATTCAACCAATAATCAGCATTAGCAGCCCGTTCAAAAACAGCTTCAAAAGATATAGGTAAACTACCAGAAGATTTATCCTCACTCCAAAGATAATTTGCACCTGCGTCGGCTAGATATTTAGCCACATAACTATTACCACCTGATGTATACCAAGTCCCTTTAAAATTGAAGCCTACAAACACAGTCGGACGATTTTTAACAGCTTTAGCCTTAGTAGCAATATCTGCGTATTTCTTAGCAATTGCAGCAAAGATTTTTTCCGCCTCTTCCTCCTTATTAAAAAATAAAGCAGTAAACTTTAACCATTCACTTCTCCCCAGTGGCGTATCTTCCATATATTCAGCATTTATCGCCACCTTTAACCCAGCTTCCAACAACTTAGGAAAACTATCAGTTTGTTGATTTCCAGTACCAAAAGTGGTAACTAACTCAGGATTAAGTTCTAAAACTTTCTCCACATTCACAGTAGAATTATTCCCAACAGATACCACCTTACCAGCCTTGATTCTGTCAATAAAATCTGGTGTAGTTACTTGTTTAATATCGCTAACACCGATTAACTTATCAACAACATTTAACTTAGAAAAATGTGGTAAATGAGTTGTAGAAAGAGAAATCACAGAATTTACAGGTGTAGTAAATATTTGGGATTTCTCGAACCCTGGTGGTATTGGTGTACCGCATTGAACCAAAACATATTTAAAACCTGTTTTAGCATCTTTCCAGGGATTTTTAATCGTCACGACTTTGTAGTTTTTATAATATTCAACTGCAAAACCGATAGCATGAGTAACCTTCACCTTATTGGGAAAATAATCAACATTAGAATCATACTTTTGAACACAGCCATTATTAACTGAACTAACAACCGGACTATTCTGAGAACCTTGACAAGAAACAACCAAAACAGCAACTAAAAACAACTGACATAGAAAAATAATAACCTGAGACTTCCCGAAAATCATCTTCCATATTCCTCTTTGCGCCTCTGCGCCTCTGCGTGAGAAAATTACCCCAGAAAAACACCAACTAAGGATATATATATTCAACAACCTTATTTCCCTCAACCAAATGTTCCTGTACAATTCTTTCTGCAACTTCCGGCTTAACACGACTGTACCAAGTTCTATCAGTAGAATGATAAACAACAGGACCTAACTTACAAACCTGTAAACAACCACTTGTTCTCACTTCCAAATCTAATTCTGCCTTCTCAACAGCAGCCTTTAAAGCCTCAAAAGTAGGTTGCCACTTTCGAGAAGGATAACAACGTCCAGAAGTACAAACTGCAATATAGGCACATTTGAGAGGATTTTTAGTAAAAGGAATGGGCTTTTTACCTAATACATAAATATCTCTAAGTTCCTGATAAAAATCCAACTTTTTAAAATCAGCCTTACCTTCAGGAAGCAAATTTTCATCTTCCACATAAGGATTAGGTAAAAATATCGTCATAGCCTTTTCACCAGCACCATTCCAAAATTGAATACCCCAACTTCTGGGTTCTCCTTCGGGATTTATCCTTCTATAAAATGCACCCTTATTAATCAAACGTTGTTGTCTTACTTCGATAGAAGTTTCAGCATTAGGACCACCTAAAGTTTCCTCAATACATAAATGAAAATGCCAATCTCTAGTAATAACAGTTAAATACCCATCATAGAGAACACATTTTTTAGGTGCTTCATGAAACTCCAACTCTAAAACACTACCTTGTTCCAAATGTCCCAAACCAACTTGATGCCAATTTTCCTGAAATAAAGTATAAGCTAAACAAGCAAGCACATCACCTTGACAATCAAAAAACTCATATTCAATTTGCCAATTACTCCCAGTCGCTTCAATTGTTCTTTCGTTTACTGGTGTTACCCAACAATTAAAATCAGCCATAAAACATCCTCCTTGTATTAAACTCTTGTATTACTCTCTGTGACTCTGCGGCTCTGCGTGAGAAAAATATTAAAAAGTAGAACTTAAACCAACTTGAAAACCTCTACCTCCGTCAGGAAAACCAGGAAACAACTGATAACGCTGATTAAAGAGATTTTCCAAACTACCTGTAACTACCAGTTTATCACTTAAAGGTACACGCAGTTTAAAATCAAAAGTCGTATAACCAGATAAAAATTCTGTATTTGTATTATTAGTAGGATACCCATTTAAGGAATTCATTAGTAAACCCAAATACAAACCTTGAGGATTTTCATAAGAAACCCCCATATTTAATTTATCTGCCCCAGCAAACCGCAATTCTTTGTCAATTTCCGCCGAATTAGAACTTTTTAAAATGCGTGGATCATTTGCCGTATAATTGACAAATGTATAAATGTTTTTCGCAATCTGCAAATTCAATGTAGCTTCAATTCCTGTAGTTTCCACCAAGCCGATATTTTCCCAAGTTCCTGTATTACCATTTACTGGTGGTATCAGTCGCTTAAAGGCAATTGTATCTGATACACTATTTTTGAAAAAGGTTAATCTTAGTAAACCAATATCACCAAGTTTTTGGTCAATACCAATATCATAACTATCACCTCTTTCTGGTTTAAGTTCTGGGTTGCCAATATTGCTAGGATTGACATTAAATAAGTTAGCAATGGTGGGAACTCGGAAATTTTTGATGTAATTTGCTCTTAAAGTAGTTGAATCAGAGACAGCAAATTTTGTTCCTACAGATGGAGATGTAACAGAACCATTTACTAAGCTACTAAAGTCTTGACGTAACCCTAAATTAATAGTCAAGTTGGGGATTAATGCTACTTCATATTTGCCAAATAATGCTCCTTGATTAATGTCATTATCATAATTCAATGTTTCTTTATTAGTGGAATAGCTAAAAGAAGTATTCCGAACATTGACAGTGCGATAATCAAAGCCATAAACTAAGCTTTGATTTTTAGCAAAGTTCCAACTATGTGTAGTTTGAATTCCGTAGGAAGTTTGATTAGTCTCAAAGCGACTGGGAGATGAAGATGAACCACTAGGATCAAAACGAGTATTCAAAAAATCACCATAAATTCTTGCTGTTAATAAAGAATTATCCCCACCTCCTAATTTTGAATTCCAGGTTAAATCAGTCAAAACTTGATCTGTGTATTTGCGATTTTTATCTGTAAGTGAATTAAAAAAACCTTGTCCATTGACTGGAAAAGGAATTGGCACTCCTCCCGGTGTTCCTTGTTCTTTATTTAAGTATAAAGTCGAGAAACTGAGAGTATTTCGTTTTCCTAAATCTGCTTCTAATTTGACATTGAAATTGTTATAAAGTGCATCATTATTCCTCCTTGTTCCTGAAAAATTAGCTTCAGGAATAGAAAAAGGATAATTATTTTCTGCTTGGGTACGGTTATAACCTACAACCCAAGAAATATCACCTTTTTTACCGCTATTTTGAATACTCTGTTGATTGAGTCCATAAGCACCAATATTGACTTTTGCCTCTGTGGTAATTTTCTCTGTAGGACGACGGGTAATAATATTAATTACTCCCCCAATTGCATCAGAACCATACAGAGTTGAACCTCCCCCCGGTAATACTTCAATTCTTTGAATATTATTAGTTGTAAATTCGGAAAGATCAAAACCACCACTTCCGGCATTATTAATTGGTCTACCATCAAGTAATATTAATACTTGACCAGTATTAGAACCACGAATTAATTGACCACTTAAAGCATTAACTTCTGTTCCTACTGTACCATCACCTAATATACCAGGCAGAAATTTAAGTGCTTCTCTGATAGTTCTCGCACCTTGTGCTTCCATTTCTTCACCCGTAATTACATAAATTGGCCGGGTAGAATCTTTCACTGTTCCTTCCTGACGAAAGGGTGAAAAAACAGGTTCATTTAATAGCTTCTCAATGACATTTATTTCAATATCAGCTTCTTCTGTAGCTGTTGGCGGATTTTGAGTAATTTTCTCTGCGACTGGTTCTTCCTGTTGGGGAATTTCTGCTGCTATAACTTTGTAATTCTCACACCACATTCCCAAAGTCATAGTCACACTAGACGCAACAATTTGAATTCCCAGTTTCGTAACTAAATTAGTAGACATTTTTTACCTAAACACCTGTATAACTAAAAATTTGACCAAGGTAAAAGTTGCAGTCTTTTTCGTTAACCAGCAAGGTAATTTACTCAATTACACGGTAAAAAAGACTGCGACAATAAAGAAAAAAGCCGCACTGCACTTGAATGAGAATTATAATCATTATCACACAAATGGTAAAAATTGCAATAGCGGCTTGGCATCAATTTAACTAGTCACCAACAGCAAAATACTTTTTATACTGATATCTAGTGAACAATTAACAACAGTTGACGTTTAACTTTGCCACTTATTTTAGTGCAGGTATTTTCGCTAAAATACCTTTTTTCAATGGTTCTGGGCGTTCTGACCAAGGTAGCAAACCATCCGCTTTAGCATAGTATAAACTTGCACATTCTAGTATCGCAGATGTACTATTATCTACGGGTAAATTACCAATGCTTTAGCTGAGAATTATGAGTTTGGACTTTCCAATCTAGACGAGCAAATTTATAACCAAAAAGCCAATTTCACCATAAAGAAGTTAGATTTAATGGTGACGGTGCGGTGACAGAATCGGCATGATTGAAATTGAAGAGAATACTTGAAGTAAATTGTAAGCCTTGATACTTACATTTGGGTATTATCCCAACAATTTGATTGCGTGTTTCAACTGTAGGATTAGCGCAGCCACGACTGTATCCTGAGTGAAGTTTTTCGTCACACCACCACCAATCATCACCAAGCCAGTATAGTTTGAAGCTAGTTTACACTGGGTTAACTTCCGGAAATCCCGCACAGAGTCAATGGTCAAACCGTAGATATACTCAACACGGCTTAATTATTTGATTCTCCGGGTAGGGGTTTAGCACTGCTAAACCCCTACAAATCTAGGGTTTTCGTGATTTTACAAAAGTCTATGTCTCAACCGTTTTGAGTATAACAACTTAGAACGAGAAAGTAGTCCTCACCGTACCAATGACAACATCAGGATTATTACTGGTTTGATTAGGCGCAACCAACCAAATTACACCCGGTGTAATTGAGATATTATCATTTAGTTGATATTTATAGAAAGCTTCCAAATGCAAGGGTGTAGTGCGATTAGGAATGGCACTAACTACATCACTTGCACCACCTAAAAATGGTCTATAGAAAGGAATGATACCGGAACGAGTCGCATAGGGGGGAACACCAACGACAATACCTCCTAAGTTACCGTTTTTACCCAAATCAGGAAAAGCTAGAGCGATCGCATAACTGTAAACATCTGCACTTTCATTCTCAGTTCCTGCGGATCTACCTTGTTGATTAGTATACATAAACCAACTATTGACAGCAAATTTGGGAGAAACTCGCCACAACCCCGCTACACCGTAAGCGTTAATTTCTCGTCGGGCATTATCGGAAATTAAACTCGATGAATTGGCGGAAATTGTTCCCACATCATTAAGGAAAGTCGGTGTTCCTGCGGTATAACCGTTGAGGTAAGTTAAACCAAAAGCTAAATTTCTGCTTGGTTGGATGGTTAATTGTGCTAAAGCTGAGTAGCGACCATTAAATAAACCTCCTGCTGTCGTTCCATTACTGCTATCAGGAGTTAAATTTTCTGGACTTTCGGCATTGGGAGCTAAATAACCTAAAGTTAAGTTAATCCCCGAACTCAATTCATAATTCAACCCTAAACCCGCACCTTGGGAAACAATGCGGTAGATAGGACTATATTGAGCAAAGGTGGAAAGTGAACCAGAACCCCCATCTTCATCATTAAATGTACTAAATACATTGGGTAAATAGTCTACGTGTTCTCCCCTATTGGCAAATACAGTTGCCCGTAATTTTTTACTGACTGGAAACTTATAACTAACTGTCCCTAATTCTACACTACCAGCTTGATCAGGAAACTCTTGATTAAAGGTTTGTCCACCTTCTGGTGTTGTTTGTCTACTTCCTAATGAAGCGATGAAGGGATCTGCACCATAGCGAAAACCGCCCGCCCTTTGGGGGTGTGGAGTGCTACCTGCTTGGAGTCTAATTTTTAGCTCATCTTGACCCGTAAAACTACTGACTAAGTTAAGCCGGACTCTGTTAGCGAAAATAGTGCTGTTGCGAGGTACACCCACGCCAAAAGGATCGCTATCCCCACTCAAAACATCAGTAATGGCAAAAATCGCTTCACCGGAAAGCTTGGTAGTTGTGGAAAATTGCTGACTTTCTAAAATTTCGGCGCGGTTTTCTACAGCATCCACCCGCCCGCGTAAGGTGGCTAATTCAGCGGTAAATTCCTCTTGTAGCCGTTGGATAGGAAGTAAATCTTCTTTTTGAACTAAATCAGCAGTTGATGTGGCTATTAGCTCATTAATTCTGTCTAAACAAGCATTTAAACCAGCAGCAAATTCATAACGAGTCATAGCGCGGTTTCCCCGGAATGTTCCGTTGGGATATCCTGCTACACAACCATACCGTTCTACTAAGGATTGTAAAGCACTAAAAGCCCAGTCTGTGGGTTGTACGTCAGACAATTGAGATACAGAAGTTACTTGTGCTAAATCATCATTTTCTGCTATTTCACTACCCCATGCTACTGAAGAAATCAAAACTACTGGGGTTGCTAAGACTAAACCTAAGAAAACTTTTAACATTACATCCTCACTGATACACCCTCATCTGAATCTGCTTTACACAGATAGCCAGATAATGATAATTATTATCATAGTTGAGCGATCGTGTAAACACTGAGTAAGTTTCTGAGAAAATGAAAAAAATCAACTGTCAAGATTCCCTTTGGTTTCGTGCTATGTCATTAAAGGAACGGATAGCAGTTAGTTCCGATGAGTTGGTGGATGATGTTGAGTTGGGGTTAAAAAGGCTTCAACGGTGGAAATCAGATTCTATTTGGGTAAATACAGAATTATTTGCTCAAAAACTAGCTACTTAGGGAATTAATGAAGAGCAATTTTGCCAAATTTTGGGACAAACAGTAGTAACTGTACCATTGACGTGGGTAAAAGAAATTGAGCAAGCTTACGAAAATTTAAATAATCAAGATATTGCAAAGCTGTTATCTAGTTCTAGTTTCTCTGCACATCCTTGTTTTAGATTTTTGAATGTCCTTACTCCTTTGCTTGCTAAAGGTATGATTAAATTAGAAACTGGATTAAATAATATACAAAATCTTCCTAAAAATTTAAGTAATATTCATGATATTTTATTAGAGGGATTACCAGAACAACTGCTATTAATGGTAAATACAACCTTAGTATTAGAACTGAATGTAGCCAGATTGCAAGGTTTGTTAAAGGGTGATAATGCTCAAGCAAGATTTTCTAGCTTTATACAACGGTTGAAAAATCCCGAAGTGCAATTAGCATTGTGGGAAGAATACCCGGTTTTAGCCAGACAAGTTTTAGAAACAATTAATCGCTGGGTAGAATTTGTTAACTTTAAAGAATGTCATTCAGCAGATGAATTAGAAAGATTTTATCAGCGTCAAGGTGGTTATTTAGGATTGTTGTATAGCTTAGAAGCTACAGACTTTCACTTTGAGAACTTGATTGCAGCGGGAGAATATCCCATCTTGATTGATTTAGAATCTTTATTTCATCCTCGTCATGAAATAACAACCATAGCAGCAGATACTTTAGATAGAGAGATTAGCAAATTTCAAAACTACACTAATCCATTTACTGGCATAAATTATAGTAATAATCGTGTTCCTCTGGCACGCCAGAAAAAGACTGCAACAATAAAGATAGAAAGAAGTCGCACTGCATTTATGTGAGAATAATAATCATTATCGCATAAATAGTAAAAATTGCAATAGCAGTTTGGCATCAATTCAACTAGTCACCAAGAGCAGCATACTTTTTATACTGATGCCTAAGTAGGTTGGCATTGAAAATTGTCGTTATAGCAAGATAAACGCGGATAATTTTGTACTTCATTAGACTAGGAAATGCTATATTGATAATTATTCTGTTACTTTATCTCCGTAGGGATTACTAAAAGCAGGGTTTTTAATAAACTCCTCATCAGTCAGACTCCGTAAAAATTCCAGTAAATCCTGTTTTTCACTTTCACTTAATTTAAACCCACTAATAAATTCACTTTTGAAAGGATTTGTACTACCAATTCCGGCAAGTTCCCCTGTATGAATAGTTCTGCCACCTTTTTGATAATGGTCAATTACTTCTTCTAAGGTCGCTATACTCCCATCGTGCATATAGGGAGCAGTAAGGGCAATATTCCGCAAAGTAGGAGCTTTAAAACGACCCATATCTGTTGGTTTGGAAGTTATTTCATAAACACCAGTATTATTTGCTGGATAAGCTCCTTTGCCATCAATATTATAAAGTCCAGTATTATGAAAAGCAATTTCTTGAAATGCTAATTTTTCGTGCATAACCGAATCTGTGAAATTAATTCCTCCATGACAGTGAAAACATTCTAAATCTTCGCTGTTAAATAATTTTTCACCCCGTTTTGCTGCTGGAGAAATGGCATTAGTATCACCACCAAAGCGATATTTATCATAGGGAGAATTGACAGAAATCAAGCTGCGTTGAAAAGCTGCTAAAGCCTTAGTTAAATTACTCAGGTTAATAGGATTTTTCTCATTCTTAAAAGCATCTGTAAACATCTGCCGATATTTCGCGTCATCTCGCAACATTGCTAATATTTGTTTCTCCCTTCCTACCATCCCCATTTCTACTGGATGTTCACCAAATATTGGCACTAAAGCTTGATTTTCCAACTTTGTCATTAAAGGGTTAGCCCAAGTTAATACAGGGTTATAGGCAATATTCGCAAGACTCATAGAGTTACGAGGATGTTTTTCCCCAGTTGCTCCCACTGCTACCGTTTTACCATCAGTAAAAGCCAATTTTTGCAGATGACAAGTAGCACAGGAAAATTCACCTGTAATTGATAACCGTTGCTCATAAAAAAGATGTCTTCCCAATTCCACTTTTTGGAAATTCATCGGGTTATCGGCTGGTACAATTGGTTTAGGCATCCAAGCTGGAATATTCCAGTTATATACTGAAGTTGAAGATGCAGAAATGGTTGTACTCAGTCCCATTGATAAACAGACTGAGAACAAACAAATTGTCAGCAAGGTGAACCAGCGAGATAATCTCATTCGACTCTAAAAAATTTCTGTTTAGCGGCAGGTTTACCATTAAAAGGTAGACCGAAATTAGTCATAATCACATTGCAGTCACTATCATCAGGAGATGACATACAACCAGGAGGTGTATTTTTTTGGTTAATTGTTAAATTTGTGTTTCCTATTAAGGCGGCGATATCAGCAATTACGACATTTTTATTAACATCAAACTTGGTAAAAATGACTTTTGAGGTATTCAAATTACTACAAGTTGATGGTTTTTGACTTCCCTCAATTGCTTGACAACCAGTGCTACCCAAATGAATCGGAAAACCCTGAGCTTTTTCACTTTTTTCACCATGCTTTATCTGAGAATTATGAGTTTGGGTTTTCCAATCCAAACGAGTAAATTTATAACCAAATAGCCAATTCCACCATAAAGAAGTCAGATTTAATGGTGATGATGCAGTGACAGAATCAGCATGATTAAGATTGAAGGGAACACCTAAAGTAAATTGTAACCCTTGATAATTACCTTTGGGTATTGTCCCAACAATTTGATTGCGTGTTTCGACTGTACCATTAGCACAACCACCAGATTTATTTTCAAAGTCTAAGAGAGCGACATTTTGATATTGCCATTTTCCATCCTGTGTTAAATTCACAGGTATAGATTTACCATTATTATCAATTAAGGCAAGATCAGATACATAAAAACGGAAGTCATCAGGAGTAACTTTTGTGGCTGGTTTACCTAAAGTATAGGTTTTACCGCATTCAAAAGGTTGTTTACCGACTCTTCCTTGAAAATTAATTGTTACTTCTTGGGTGTTGGTAGTTTGAGCTACAGTTTTGGTAACGCCCCAAAAATTCCCAGCCAGGATAATTCCTGCTATTGTGGTAGATGTCAATAATAATTGCGGTTTCATGCTGGTTCTATAAATAAAGGAATTTAGTTACTTTTCCAGTGAGAGGGGCTATTAACGTTGATATTATGAACTATCTATTTTGAGTTAAATAAATTACTTAGTCAAAAGACAACTTGTCAAACTTGAGTTTTGATATAGCATTTCCTAGTTTAAATGAAGTACAAAATTATCTGCGTTCATCTGCGTTCATCTGCGTTTAATTATGAATGCTTGTACCTTACTGGAATGGGAATTGCTAAATATTAAAATTAAAAGAAGTCTGTGTTCTAATAACAAAGACTCCTTAGATAATTATTCAGTTTATAACTCACCGTCAACTTCTTATCCCAAGTTATTAAAGAAAGTTGACCAAAGAGTTCCTGTTACTCCTACTGCAATTAAAACATTAGTAAAAAATCTTCCTAGTTCGGTTTCTTGTCCTAGTCCTTTATCGTCTTGTCCTGCACTGAAAAATAATGACCAGGCTTGGTTAACATTAATTGTTTCAAAGTTATTGAAATCGGGACGAAATACAACTGGGCCAATTAAGTCTTTTTTAGGGAAATCAAAATCAGTTTTCATAGTTTTCCTCTTTTAATTTTGTATTTGTTGATTAAAAAACTGATTTACAGGCTTGTCAACCATCCAATCAAGCCATTTCCTGTAATCGCTTCTACAGCTATGAGTGAGACAAAGCCAATCATGGCTAAACGTCCGTTCAGCTTTTCTGCGTATTCTGTGAAACCTACTCTTGGGGTTTGGTCTACTTTCATAGTTTTCCTTAATTAATGTTTTATTTGTTGATTCAAAAACTGATTTACAGGTTTGTTAACCATGCAATCAAGCCATTTCCAGTAATCGCTTCTACAGCTATGAGTGAGACAAAGCCAATCATGGCTAAACGTCCGTTGAGCTTTTCTGCGTATTCTGTAAAACCTACTCTTGGGGTTTCGTCTACATATACTTTGGGTTCAATCGCAAAGCTGTTGAGTTGACCGAGTTCGTTGGTGGTAAAGCCTTTAGCTGTCATGTTTTTTTCCTTTTTGTTCTCTTATGTAAATAAATATAACATTTTGTAAATATATTTTGCAAGGGGTTGACATGACAAAAAAATACGGTAAGCCGAACGAAATTTAGTACGGTATACCGTATAATCAAGTTCAGTAAAAATGCGATGAGGTCTATACTGTGGTTGCCATTCTTTTAAACCTTTCACTAGTTCAGAAAGAGTGGGTTTGATTTCTAAGATGTAACCTAATGCGTGAGGAATATTCAGTTCCCAATTAAGTAGGCTTAATTGTTAGATAGTGGAACAGGCTTCTAGCCAGCTGACGGGCAAGATGGCCATCCCACATCTTATATTTAATTGCAACCAGCCACTTACCATCATTATGCAATGCCGAAAATTGCTGTAAAAATCAAAATCACGCAGCGATCGCACCCCAATAATGTAGGTTGTATTACTAATAGTGTTATAGTTATGCAATCGGTTCTGATGGGGTGCAGCCATTGGACGTAAGGGGGAAAGTCTGGTGCGAATCCGGCACTGTCCCGCAACTGTGAGCCATAATATGGTCAGTCAGGATGCCCGCCGAAAGAAAGACGTTTATAAAATCTGCGAGGTACAGATGATATCTAGAAAAAAACCGGGGTTAGTCAGTCTAATCCTCATGGCTGTTATTAGTTTTTACTTAGTAGTTGGTTTCCCCAAACCCGCCTACGCAATGCACATTATGGAAGGGTTTTTACCGGTGCAGTGGGCTATTTTTTGGTGGGTTGTCGCATTACCATTTTTTGTTTTAGGGTTGCGGAGTCTGACTCGCATTACCCAAGCTAAACCGGAATTGAAACTTTTGTTAGGTTTGGCTGGTGCTTTTACTTTTGTCCTGTCAGCGTTAAAAATTCCCTCTGTCACAGGTAGCTGTTCTCACCCCACAGGAACAGGTTTGGGTGCGGTGTTATTTGGACCTTTGACTATGACAGTTTTGGGTAGTTTGGTATTGTTATTTCAAGCTTTGTTATTGGCACATGGCGGTTTAACTACTTTGGGTGCAAATACTTTTTCAATGGCGATCGCTGGACCATTTGCCGCCTACTGGATCTATAATCTCACAATGGGGCTGAGTGGTAAACAAAGAATCGCCATATTTTTAGCCGCCGCATTGGCAGATTTACTTACTTACATTATCACTTCAATCCAACTTGCTTTGGCTTTTCCTGCACCTGTGGGTGGATTTATCGCTTCATTGATTAAGTTCGCGGGAATTTTTGCTATTACTCAAGTACCCTTAGCAATTAGTGAAGGATTATTGACTGTTTTGGTGTGGAACTGGCTGCAATCTTATAATCCTCAAGAATTGGAACTTTTACGATTAATCAAGGGTAAAAATCAAAGTCATGAATCAATCTAAAACAACCTTAAATAACTGGTTTTTAATATTAGCCGTTTTAGCTTTAGCCGTTGCACCTTTAATATTTGTCCGCGGAGCAGAATTTAGTGGTGCAGATGGTGAAGCAGAAAAAGCTATTACAGAAATCCAACCTGAATACAAACCTTGGTTTAAATCATTTTTTGAACCAGCTAGTAGTGAAATTGAAAGCTTATTATTCGCATCGCAAGCGGCTTTAGGTGCGGGAGTAGTTGGTTATGCAATTGGTGTATATAAAGGACGTTCCCAGCAACAAAAACGTGAAGAATGAGTCTACAATTAGATACTTTAGCTTATACCAATCAACTGCGAAAATTACCACCAGAACATAAACTAATTTTTGCATTTACGACTCTGATTATTTCTCTTTGTAGTCATCCCTTAGTACAAATTTTAATGGTACTTTGGATGACTGTTTGGATAGTAATCTATGCAAGGATTCCGGCTGGTGTTTATTTGCGATTGTTAATGTTTACCATAGTTTTCTGTTTGACAAGTTTACCAGCATTAATGGTAAATGGAGTTGCAATTACTAATTTGCAAATCGTCCAATTAGATTCATGGTATGGACTGACTTTTGGGCAGTTATATATTTATGTTAGCCGTAGTGGTAGCATTCAAGCATGGGGAATTTTAACTAGAGCAATAGCTTCTACATCTTGTTTATATTTTCTCATGTTAACTGTACCTTTCATAGAAATATTACAAACTTTACGTTGGTTGAAATTTCCAGCACTTTTAACCGATTTATTATTACTAATGTATCGGTTTATTTTCATTTTGCTTAAAACAGCTAATGAATTATTAACAGCACAAAATTCTCGTGGTGGCTACCGCACTTGGTATACTAGCATGAAAAGTTTAGTATTATTAATCGGACAATTATTACAGCGAACCTTACAACAATATAGTCAGTTTTCCCTGGGATTACAAGCACGAGGTTTTGCTGGTGAATTACGATTTTGGCATCCCCGCCGCTATCATTCATCTCCACGATATACCATTGAAGCAATTTGTGGCTGTGTAGTATTAATAGGATTAGAAATTTGCCGAAATGCAGGAATATTTACTCGAATTTGAGCAAGTATATTACACCTATCCAGGTTCAGAAAGGCTACAGCAACCAGCTTTGAATGGTTTAACAATGAGGATTCCCTATGGGAAAAAATGTGCCTTAATTGGTCAAAATGGTTGTGGTAAAACCACCCTTTTCTTATTAGCCAATGGTTTATATAAACCTAATTCTGGTACTATTAGTTGGTGTGGAAAACCGTTAATTTATAATCGTCATTATTTAAGTCAAATTAGGCAAAAAGTCGGTTTAGTATTTCAAGATCCAGAACAACAATTAGTAGCTTCTACAGTTGAAGAAGATATTTCTTATGGTTTGTGTAATTTAGGTTTACCCACAGTAGAAATTAAACAGCGAGTAGAACAGGTATTAAGTGAATTTCAACTAACTAATTTAGCAGAAACACCAGTACATCATCTCAGTTTAGGACAGAAAAAACGAGTTTCTATTGCTGATATTATGGTATTACAACCGCAACTTTTAATATTAGATGAACCAACGGCATATTTAGATATTAAACATACTCGTAATCTGATGAAAACTCTCAAGGACATTCATCAACATGGTAAGACTTTATTAATAGCAACCCACGATTTAGATTTAGTCTATCGCTGGGCAGATTGGGTTTTTGTCATGGATAAAGGACAATTGATGCTAGAAGGAACACCAGAAGATGTATTTAGCCAAAAGACACTTTTGGAGGAATTAGAATTGGGTATACCATTAATATATGAAATGTTAGTTAATGGTTTATCTCCTGAAGAAGGAATAATTATAGAACGAGTCCGACAACAAATATTAGAAGATGGTTGAAAATTTAGCTAACCGTAATATATTTTTGTAGATAAATTGTAGGTTGGGTTAAGCGACATAGCAACCCAACAAAATTCCGAAAATGTTGAAAAATTAAAATCCTAAAGCCCTCGCACTTTGATAGAAAATAAAACTTGTTACCCAAGCTAAACCAACAGACCAAGCCACCGATATAACTGCAAATTTCCAACTTTTAGATTCACTTTTGAGGACGGCAACAGTTGACAAACAAGGAACATAAAGGAGAGTAAATAACATGAAACTATAAGCCTGTACCCAATCTATTTGATGGGCGATCGCACCCATTAAATCTGCCCCCTCAGACTTACCATAAATGACCGCTAAACCACCTAAAACAATTTCTTTAGCAATAAAGCCAAAAATCAGTGCCACAGCCAATTGAGGATTAATTCCAATGGGTGCTAATAATGGTTGTGTGGCTTGACCAATCATTCCTGATAATGTTTGGGAACTGGCAATTGGGACACCAAAAGGCAAATTATTTAATAACCAAATAGCCACCACACCAAAGATAATAAACCGATTTGACCACTTTAAAAAATGCCTAATTTCTCCCCAAGCACGTAACCACATTTGCTTGATGGTGGGAAAGCGATAAGGTGGTAATTCTAATACCAATGGTTCTTTATTCGGATATCTGCCTCTAAACAAAAATGCCGTCAAGATAGCTGCGACAAAACTAAATAAATACAAACTAAATAAAACTACAGGTGCAATGTGAGGAGAAAATAAAGCTGTAGTCATGAAAATAAATACATTCAGTCGCGCTGAACACAAAGAAAAGGGAATGACGAGCATGGAAAGCATTCGCAAACCAGGGGAACGCATGACTCTTGTCCCCATAATTGCGGGAACATTACAGCCAAATCCCATTAATGACATCACAAAAGAACGACCATCTAATCCCAGTCGTTCCATAAAAGCATCCATCAAAAATGCCGAGCGTGATAAATATCCGCTATCCTCAACAATAGCCATGCAGAAGAAAAATAACAAAATTACGGGGATAAAAGCCGCAACTGTTCCCATACCACCATAAATACCGTCAATTAGGAAACCTTTCAAAAACGGTGGTAAACCCCCTAATAGTGGTTCTAATGCTGCTACTTTAAACCAGTCCAGGATATTTCCCAAAAACTCTTGCATAGGTGTTCCCAAGGCATATACTACCTGGAACATCAAAAACATGGTTGCAAAAAACAGCGGTAAGCCGAAAACTGGATGTAAGAGAATTCTATCTAAGCGTGTTGTTAGGTTTTCCTGAACTTGTGCTGGAGTATAAACTGCATCTTGTAATAAACTGCTCATTTCTGAGGTGATTTTACTATCGCACGCAGAACACTGTTCTAAAGAACCTGCTGTGATTGCTTCTTCCTGTTGCTGGAGACTATGAGCGATCGCTTTTACTGCTTCATCATAACCATTACCATACTTAGCACTAATGGGCAATACTGGTATTCCCAGATGCTTGGCTATTTTATCAGGCTCAACTTTTACCCCAAATTTTGGGGCTTCATCTGCCATATTCAGTAATAATACTGCGGGAAGATGTAAATGTTTTATCTGTAAAGCTAGACTAATTTGGCGGTCAATTTGAGTAGCATTGAGAATTATTATTATTAAATGTACTGGTGTACTTTCCAGAAACCGCCGCACCACAGCCTCATCTTCCGAAAAACCCCGTAAATCGTAAATTCCCGGCAAATCTACTACCTCGGCTTCTTCCTCACCAAGTTTGATTTTTGCCATCATCAAATCTACTGTCATCCCTGGCCAGTTGCCGATACTAGCATTAGCGCCTGTAAAACGGTTAAAAAATGTGGATTTGCCAGTGTTTGGCATTCCTAAAACCGCAATCTGTTTGATAGTCATGCTTTTACACTCACATTTGTAACTTCTATTTCTCTAGCTTCCCGACAACGTAGCATCACTTCTGTTGTGCCAATGCGAACATGAAGTGGTCCAGAAAGCCATCCCCGACGTAGCATCACAACTTGTCTACCGGTGCGGAAACCCATTGCTAGAAGGCGTTGGTGTAATCCAGGTTCACTATGCAATTGGGAAATTGTGGCAATTTGACCAGGCTGTAACAAGCCGAGATGATTTTTTACCATTATTTAGAAATAATTCTCAGTTGTATTGAGAGTAATTATCAATATAATCTCATGTTTTTACAAAAATATTAAAATTATCTCAAAAGATTTATTCTGTACTGTTATATTTTAGGTTAGTTTTGATATGGGTATCTTTGCAGTTAATACCTTTGCATAGAACAAGTATAAAACGACCGATTGTCAAACCTTAAACGACCGATTGTCAAACATTTCAAAGCTTAAAACTTTTGGAAGTAATATAATGTAAACAAATATTAATGTGTATCCTGAATAGGTATTTAGCCCTTTTGCGTAACTCCCTTAAAGAGTATGGAAATTTTATCTAATACCGTCGCGTTATCACGGTTGCAATTTGCATTTACGGCGATTTTCCACATGATTTGGCCTGTTCTGACTACAGGTATGTCTATCTACTTAATTGTCGTCGAAGGACTCTGGTTAAAAACCAAAAACCCTACTTATTATCATCATGCTCGTTTTTGGTCAAAACTGTATTTACTAAACTTTGGAATTGGTGTTGCATCAGGTTTACCAATGGGTTTTCAGTTTGGGACTAACTGGGCCCCACTATCAGAAGCGGTAGGAGATTTCTTAGGTAGTATTCTGGGATTTGAAGGCTCAATGGCATTTATGTTAGAGGCTTCTTTTTTAGGAATTATGATGTTTGGTTGGGAGCGAGTTCCTCCCGTAATTCACTATTTAGCGACTATTCTTGTGGCTTTTGGTGCGAATCTTTCCACATTCTGGATTTTAGTTGCTAATTCATGGTTTCAAACTCCTAGTGGTGGACAAATGGTGAATGGTAAGTTTATTGTTGATGACTATTTTCAAGCAATTTTAAATCCTTTCATGGTGAATAGTGTTCTCCATATGTTCTTGGCAACGTTGGAGACTTCTTTATTTGTCATTGGGGGAATTAGTGCTTGGTATATTCTCAATAATCGCTATCAAGAATTTTTTAGCAAATCATTTAAAATAGTTTTAGCAATATCTATTTTTGTCGCTCCTGTACAAGTATTAATTGGTCATGCTAGTGGTGATCAAGTTTATCACTATCAACCAACTAAATTAGCAGCAATAGAAGCCCAATGGGAAACAATTCCCGCTGGAGAATCTGCAAATTGGAGTATATTAGCATCTCCTAATGGCAAAGCGGAAAAAAATGATTGGGAAATTTCTATTCCTAATGGTTTAAGTTACATTTTAGAACTCAAACCTAAACTTTCTGATCCTGTTTTGGGACTCAAAGAATGGAAACCAGAAAACCGTCCACCAATGATTCCTTTAATTTTCTATTCTTTCCGAATCATGGCGGGAATCGGATTTTTCTTAGTCGGATTAATGCTGTGGAGTATCCTTCAATGGCTTAGAGGTAAACTGAATGCCAATAATATCAATCAGCAAAAATGGTTGTTACGGGCTTGGATTTTAGCTGCACCTTTAGGCTATCTAGCAATTGAATCAGGCTGGATTGTGCGCTGTGTAGGAAGACAACCTTGGACAGTATATGGGCAAATTCGTACTACTGATGCAGCTTCTCATTTAGAACCAAGTGAAGTGTTATTTTCACTCTCAGTTATTGCCCTTCTTTACAGCGTTTTGTTTGTCTCAGCCATGTTTTTTGGTAGCCGCATTATTCGCAAAGGACCAGATTTAACTTTACCAATACCTGGAGGTGAGATCAAAACAGTAATTGCTACTGAATCTGTGAGTCATATTCCCGATAGTCGTCCTCTGGAAACGCCACAATAGGAACAATTCTATGGAAGCTTTATTGCGCTTTTTACCACAAGTTTGGTTTGTAATTCTAGGGCTTTTTCTGTTCCTATATGTGCTTTTAGATGGCTTTGATTTAGGCGTTGGTATCCTCTCTTTGACTTCTTCTGATGAAAAACGCCGTAGCCTATTAATGACCAGTTTAGGTAATGTTTGGGATGCTAATGAAACTTGGTTAGTTTTAATGGCTGGGGCATTATTTGGGGCTTTTCCTTTGGCTTATGGGACAATTCTCACTGCCCTTTATTTACCTTTGATGGTAATGGTTGTAGGGTTAATTCTGCGGGCTGTTGCCTTTGAATTTCGGGAACATTCTGATAATAAAAGTTTCTGGAATTTTGCCTTTGGAATTGGCAGTTTCATTGCTTCCTTATTTCAAGGATTTGCCTTGGGTGGTGTATTAGCAGGAATCAAAGTTGATGCTGCTGGGCATTTTATTGGTGGAATATGGGATTGGTTAAGTTGGCAATCATTATTAACAGCCTTGACACTTGTACAAGGTTATGTATTGATTGGTTCAACTTACCTAATTCTCAAAACAGAAGGGAAATTACAGGAAACTCATTTTAAAACTGCTAAATTAGCAGCTTGGACAACTTTAATTGGCGCAATTTTAATTACTATTACTACGCCAATTGTTTATGAAAATGCTAGAGCTAGGCTATTTCATCAACCAGAGGTTTATATTTTTGCCCTGATTCCTTTATTGGGTATGCTGTTGATTTGGTTGCTACTCAAAAGCTTAGATAAAAAAGAAGAAATTGCTTCATTTGTTTACACGGCATTAATATTTCTGCTGACATTTATAGGTTTGGGATTTATTGCCTTTCCTTTCATTATTCCCCCATCTATTACCATTTATCAAGCTGCTTCTTCTGCCACTTCAATGGTCTTTATGATTACGTTCATTGGGTTTTTGATTCCCATTATGTTGTTTTACAACATCTACAACTACTTTGTCTTTCGGGGTAAGGTAGTCATGAGTGAAGAGGGGGATTGACATTTTCAGAGAGAAAACCACACTCGTTGCTGCGGACAGAATTAAATTAATTTAATTCTCGCTACTTTTTGGGTAAATCTTAATTTATGCTTAATAAAGATAACTCTGTTGAGTTGCAATTTTGATTTAACACAACTTTTAATTGTTTGTAATGTCTTATTCCGCCGAAGTTTCTAGCAACCCAAACATTTGGGCAACTACCACTGATTTAACCACTCTCCGTCAAAAGTTACTAGATTTATTTTGCCGACTTGCGTATCAAGAAGGTGATTTTGTTCTTTCCTCTGGACAACAGAGTTCTTACTATATTAATGGTAAACAAGTCACACTTGACCCCCAAGGTGCTTTGGCTATGGCGAGATTATTATTACCAATGTTACCTAAAGATACTCAAGCTGTGGCAGGTTTAACCTTGGGGGCTGATCCTATTGTATCAGCAGTTAGTGTAGTTTCCGTGTACGAAAATAGACCGATACCAGCTTTAATTATTCGCAAAGAAGCCAAGGGACACGGAACAATGGCTTACATTGAGGGTCCCAGTTTACCCCAGGGGGCAAAAGTCGTAGTTTTGGAAGATGTGGTAACAACTGGACAATCTGCCCTCAAGGCTGTGGAACGGCTACAGGCTGCTGGTTATACGGTAGATAGGGTAATTTCCCTCATAGATAGATTGCAGGGCGGTGGGGAGCTATATGAGTCGGCTGGGTTGCAGTTTGAGGCTTTGTTCACGATTGAGGATCTTCAAAAACACTATCGAGAAATTAAGTAGGGGCGGGGTTTCCTCCTCCAGGAGTTCAGGAGTATGGCTAACGCCACGCTGCGCTATCAGGAGGTAGGGGCGCAGGGCCTGCGCCCATTCAGGAGTTCAGGAGGAAGAAGAAAAAAGAAAGAAGAAAGAAAAATAGTTTTCACCAATTCCCTGTTCCCTGTTCCCTGTTCCCTGTTCCCTGTTCCCTGTTCCCTGTTCCCTGTTCCCTGTCACCTGTCACCTGTTCCCTGTTCCCTGTTCCCTGTTCCCTGTTCCCTGTTCCCTGTTCAAGACTGAGACATTCTGGAAATCAGATTGGTAATCTCCTGATAATACCGCGTATTTCCTGACTGAGAATAGAGATCAGCAGATTTACGAAAATCGGCGATCGCATCTAATTGATTACCCAAATGTTTATGGATATCTGCTCTGACTAAATAAGCTAAAGGATAACGGGGCTGTAATTGTATCGCTTGGTTTAAATCTGCTAATGCGGTATTTAATTCTCCAACCAGAAAGCGACTCCGACCTCGATTAAACCAATCTTCAGCTAAACTAGGGTTAATGCTGATAGCTTGAGTATAATCTGATATAGCTTTTTGATATTCTTTCAGGGCATAACGAGCATTAGCGCGATCGCTATAAAATACAGCAGACTGGGAATTTAAGCGTAAAGCCTCTGTGAAATCACTAACTGCACCAGCAAAATCCTTAACTGCATAACGACTATTACCTCGATGATAATAAGCAGCTAAAAAATCTGTATCTATTAGTAAGGCTTGATTATAGTCTTGAATAGCCATTTGTATATTACCTAACAACTTATGAGCATCACCTCGCTTACAATAAGCCGGGGCAAATTCTGGAGACACTTTTATAGCTTGAGTATAATCTGTAACTGCATTAACAAAGTCTTGCATAGCCTCTCGTACCATTCCCCGTCCATAATACGCTGTAGCTAAATGGGGATTGATTTGTAATGCTTGGTTATAATCTTTAACTGCATTTTCATAATTTCCTAATTGATGATGTGCATTAGCTCGAAAACCATATACTAAAGCTAATGTGGGATTAATTTGTAATGCTTGGTTATAATCTTGAATAGCACTTTCATAATCTCCCAAGTTGCTATAGACTAAACCTCGTTCATAGTATGCTTGAATATCATCAGGAACTATTTTTAATGCTTGATTAAAGTTAGCGATCGCTTGGTGATAATCTTGAATACGAGCATAAACTAAACCGCGATTGTAGTAAGCTGCACCAAATTTAGGATTAATTTCTAGAGAAAAATTATAATTAGAAAGCGCATTTTCATATTCTTGCAAAGCATAATAGCTATTACCAAGATTATGATAGGCTTCCGCAAAATTAGGATTTATTTTTATACATTGATTATAATCAGCAATAGCTTTTTCATAATTCCCTAAAATATGAAAAATATTACCTCGATTAATATAAGCTATCGAAAAATCAGGGTATAATTCCAAAACTGTATCAAAATTAGCGATCGCTTTTTCATAATTACCACTATGATAATGATCTAAACCCTGTTGGTGCAAAGCATTAACAACATCAAAATTGATATTCTTATTCATTTTGTCACTTATAGGCGCACAAACTAGATTCTACCACAGATCCCCGACTTCTTTGAGAAGTCGGGGATCTGTTTTTTTGGTCAACTTATCAACACAGTTTCATACTGAGACTTCCTAGATAAATCCACTATTTCTCGTTCCATATTATGTAAAGAAGTTAACATCAAATCATCACGGTGTTGCCAAACTGTAAATATTTTATCTCTACCATCATTGAGAGTTTCTAAATCAATTTTATAACCATCATTGACTTGTTGCAACTTCAAACCCAACAAACTTAAAAGCCTGTTTAATAACTTAATTCCCGCAACAGATTCCTTACCTCTAACTAAATCAATTCCTAAAGCCCGTTTAATATGTCTACTACTTTGTATAGCCACATTTTTCAACCAAATTAAGTCAGCATCACTTTCAGTAAATACCCTTTCTATTTCCAAAAATTGCATTATTCCCAAAGCCCGCATAGCTTCCACCTTGAGAGTATAAGTTCTTAAATCTGGCAGAAAAACCTTACCCTCACCCCACAATAATTGCTGACTCCATTCTTGTTGATCTTTGACATGAAAATATTCACTTTCATGAGTTAAATAATAATGAATTAACAATTGCCCATAATATCCTTTTTCGTCTTGTAATTTCAGTTGAGGAGTAACTACAATTCCATACCTTTGTCTGAGAATATATTTATTAACTTGATGACGTTCGGCATTACTGAGAGAATGTTTAGTCAATAGTTGTTCATATTCTACATAGTTAATATCTTTGGCTGTAGCTACAGAATTGGCTGCTGCTAATTGATTCTGCTGCTTAATGTCCTTGATTTTGCGTTTAATTTCTTTAGCTTTTTGACGACTTTGCGCCCAATCTTTTTGCACTTTTACAATTTCGACAATTAACCGTTTACGATTTTCTAAATCACTAGGTTCAGTGGCAAAAAAGGCTAAACGTAAATCACGGAGAATGTTGTTTTGTACTTCATTACTTCGCATTTGAATATAATGACCATCAGCTATCAATCCATCTTGCATAGATTGCCGATAAAGACGAATAGAGGCATTTACCCTAGCAGATAATTTTGCCCAAGTGCGTAAATGAATGGGATCATAAACTAAAGGTAAATCTACATCTATTTTGTGTAAAGGACTTAATAAAGCCAAATTTTCTTTTTGATTTTCTTGATACCAATGAGATAGTAACCGATAATTTGTACTACCACTACCAATTAAGCCAATACCGCGTTTAGCACACCAAATCACACGGGGGACATTATCTCTAACTCTTGCTAAAGCTTGACGGGCTTCTGAGTCAGGAATTACCCCTTGAAAAATACCATAAACTCGGTCAAAATGTTGGACATCAATACTAATTCCTGTTCCCAAACTAGGGGTAACAAAAACAGTATCATAATCAGTAATTTTTTGATTAATTGCTGCTATCAAATCAACGGCTGCATGGCCAGGTGTATTAGTAGTATGACTGCTAACTACCAGGGTTTCAGGAAATTCTCTTCTGAGTTTTTGTAACCGTTCCCTTAAATAACGTTCAATGGTTTCACAACTGTAACGTCCAGAACGACTATCGGTAGTTACATAGCATCTTCGTCCAGCAATTAGGTCTAATTCCAGTTGATGAATTAGGGGTGTAGGATTGGGTGAATCATAAAAAGTTGTATCCCAACCTTTTGCTGGTTTCCATTCATTGACAACTACCCAAGGGGTTAATTTAATTCCTGATAAAGTCTGTAAATATTCTAAAGATACATCTGATAAATCGGCATCTTGGGCAATGATTAATCCTCCAGTTGTGAGAATTGTAGAAATTAGTTGTTGAAAAATGCGGAGAATTTTAACTCGTTTTTGTTTACAGGTATTGCTATTGAGTAAATGCCATAAAGATTGTTCAACTTCATCTAAAATTAAGATTGCACCACGCCAATCTTCGGGTTTTAATTTCCAAATTGAATCTACACATAATCCTAAAGATGGGGTAATTGCTAAAGGATAAGTAACAGGTACTTCATCAGCTTCTATACTCCATTCTTGATGTTCAAGACCCCATTTAATGCCGATTTTATCACATAAAAACCGTCCTAAGATGATTCTATGGGTAATTAATAAAACTGGTTGATTATGGTTTTTTGCTTGTTGAACAATGCTTTCTAGGGCTGTGGTTTTACCTGTACCTTTTGCTGATTTAACTCCCACTAAACCAGAGGTAGGAAAGGTAATGTTTCCCAAATAAGGACGGTTAATAGTAAGTGCTGCCGGAATTGTTAACTCTGTGTGAGGTTTTGTTTGGGCAATATAAATATCTAGATCTAGACTTTGACGATAAATTTTATCAAATGCTGTTGCACCTTTAGCAATGATAAATTCATCAACTCCTTTTTCTTTTCCTGGAAGTTCGACAACTTTAACAGGGCAGTTTTGTTGTTGAAATAAATAACCGAGTTGGGAAATTGCATTATTGACAGCGGCAATTTTTTTGGCTTGGGTTTCAAAATCAAAACAAATATAAAAATCGCGTTTTGTATGTGTAAATGCGGCTAAATCAGGGATTAATTGCCGACGGGTAACTTTGCCAAATTCATCTTTAATGACCCGATAACCGCTATTAATACCGGGAATCGCAATCGCAACATATCCCTGACTTAAAAGGGCTGCGGCTTTTTTCACACCTTCACAAATAACAATAGCTATTTTATTTTTAATTACCCATGACCAAAAACCTTCGGCTTCACCATCATGATTAATGGTGATATTTTCCGGTAAACTTAAGTTGTAACGTTGTCCAACTTCTTGCCAAATTTGTAAGGATATGCGTAAACAAAATATGCGTGTGGGTGTGCTGGGAGGATGTTCATATTTGATGGATTTACCTTTTTGATTTTGTCGCGGTTGGTTGGGCTTAAAACATCCCCATTCCATATTATGCCAATTGTTGAGGGGGTCTAGTCCTGAACACCACCAACCACCTGCGGTAACATGATAATAACGCTGTAACCAAGCATTTCTAATCATCCCTGTATTGGTGCGAGGGAGTTGGTCAGAAATTAGCAAATATTCATAAGCACTGATGCCCTGAAGCGATTTAAAGTTTAAAAGAATTAAGTCTAAGTTTATACCACTGCTCTTGACTAATTCTTCAAGGTGTTGTGGATGTAAAGAAGGCAGATACATAAGCTGAAGCAGCTAAGGAAGATAACAAGATCAAAACTTTAGCACGGCTCGGCTGATTTTTTATAAAAGAAATTCCTGTTTTTAAGTGTTACTTTTTTTACTTTGTTTTGATAAATACTTCTGTGAATATATCAATGCGTGGTTAGGGTTGTGCAACCGTAAATATAATAAATTTGTATTGTGATATTTATACATATATAATTTTTGGTTATAGGTATTAGCTATTCTTAGGAATGTGGATTAAATAAATTGCAAAAGTAGGGTGTGTAAAGCCCTTGCGGGCATGGCTTCGCTTAAAGCGACAGCGTAACGGGTAGTCGAAAATCCCATCTCTCAAACTCTTACTCTCTGCGCCTGGAGCGTCTCTGCGTGTTCGCGCAGCGTGCCGTAGGCATAATAAAATCATACTTTTACTCAGCAACACCGATAATTTCTATGCTTAAACTCAAAGAACGTCAGCAGTAAATTAGCTAATAGAATCAAGTATTAGTTAAAATTAAACGCAGATAAACGCAGATAAACGCAGATAAAGACGGATGAATTTAAGGATTTGATGATTCTGTTCAGCTTGATCTTAGTTTGGTATAACTATATTTTTAAGCTAAAATCAAGCATTACAGCACTTTTGACACAGATACAATTTACATAATGAATGCTACACAAGAACAACTAAAACTCAAATTAACACAGGCTTTAGTCGCTGCTTTTGGTACAGATTATACCAATACAGATCCAATTTTGGTGGCTGCAAGTAATCCTAAATTTGGTGACTATCAAGCTAATGTGGCTTTATCCCTGAGTAAAAAGTTAGGAAAGCAACCCAGAATTATCGCTGCGGAAATCGTCAGTAAACTAGATGTATCTGATATTTGTGAAACCCCAGAAATCGCTGGACCTGGTTTTATTAATCTTAAATTACAAACATCTTACTTGGAAGCACAACTTAACGCCATTCAGGTAGATGATAGATTGGGAATACCCACAGCGAAAAATCCCCAAAAGCAAATTGTTGATTTTTCCAGTCCGAATATTGCTAAAGAAATGCACGTTGGACATTTACGTTCTACCATTATTGGTGATTCTATTGCCCGGATTTTAGAATTTTGTGGCCATAATGTTTTGCGGTTAAATCATGTTGGTGATTGGGGTACACAGTTTGGGATGTTAATTACCTATTTGCGGGAAGTTTATCCAGAAGCACTGACTACTGCAAATGCTTTAGATATTGGGGATTTAGTTAATTTTTATCGCAAAGCCAAACAGCGATTTGATGAAGATCCGATTTTTCAAGAAACTTCCCGTCAAGAAGTTGTGAGATTACAAGCTGGTGCGGAAGATACACTTCATGCTTGGAAATTGCTATGTGAACAATCTCGACAAGAATTTCAAATCATTTATGATTTACTGAATATAAAATTAACAGAAAGAGGTGAATCTTTTTATAATCCTTTATTACCAAAAGTTGTTAAAGATTTAGCAGCAACAGGATTATTAGAATCAAGTCAAGGGGCAAAATGTGTTTTCTTGGATGGTTTTACAAATAGGGAAGGTGGTCCTTTACCTTTAATTGTCCAAAAAACTGACGGTGGTTATAACTACGCAACCACAGATTTAGCAGCATTAGGTTATCGGATTCAAGAAGATAAAGCCAAACGCATTGTTTATGTGACAGATGAAGGACAATCTAACCACTTTGCCCAATTTTTCCAAGTCGCAAGAAAGGCAAATTGGATTCCTGATGATGTGGAATTAGTTCATGTTCCTTTTGGTTTAGTATTAGGTGAAGATGGGAAAAAATTTAAAACTCGTTCTGGGGATACTGTGCGCTTACGAGATTTATTAGATGAAGCTATTAACCGCGCCCGTGCAGACATAGAAAAGAGATTACAAGAAGATGAACGCACAGAAACAGAAGAGTTTATGCAAAATGTCGCTGAAGTAGTGGGGATTAGTGCGGTTAAATATGCTGATTTAAGCCAAAATCGCACCAGTAGTTATGTCTTTAGTTATGACAAAATGTTATCTCTCAAAGGCAATACAGCCCCTTATCTTCTCTATGCTTATGTGAGGATTCAAGGTATTAGTCGTCAAGGGAATATTGATTTTACCAACTTGGGAATAAATCGCCAAATCTTACTAAGAGAAGATGCAGAATTAACTTTAGCTAAACATCTGCTGCAACTTGATGAGGTGATTAAGGAAGTAGAACAGGATTTATTACCAAATCGTTTGTGTGATTATTTGTATCAACTCAGTGATAAGTTTAACAAGTTCTATGAAAATTGCCCTGTTCTCAAATCTGAAGAACCTGCTAGAACTTCGCGGTTAATGTTATGTGATTTAACTGCAAAAACGCTGAAGTTGGGATTATCTTTGTTGGGAATTAAGGTTTTAGAAAGGATGTAGATATAGCGGTTATTGGTTGGGTGAAATACAAGAACCCCACCCCCAACCCCCTCCCCGCAAGCGAGGAGGGGGGTTATGACTGTATCTCATTTAAGTGCATACTGCTATAAAATAAAAGAATTCGGAAGTAGGTAGGGGTTTAGCTTTTGCTCATTGGTGTCAAATTAAGTTAAAAATGGCTTAAGGGATCACCAAAAAATAAATTACCCAATTTTGTGGGATGGGCATCCTGCCTGTCCTTGGTAATTAGCGGGCAAGATGCCCGCACCACAAGAAACTTTTGGGGATTTTTTTAATTGGAAGTCCCTAAGTAATTAGACAAAAATATTTATTTACAGTCATTGCGAGCGAAGGGAAGCAATCACAACCCTTGGAATTGCTTCATTTCACTTCGTTCCATATGGCTAACGCCACGCTGCGCTAACGCAATAAAATTGTGTAATTAATTCTGTCTCACTACTTATCTGTTGGCTTCCACACCCGCCCGGAAATGATAGCCTAGCGTGGCGTAAGCCATATTTCCGGGCTAATAGCGAAAGTAAACTCAAGTTTACTCAAAAATTTCCGGGTTATTTAGTCATCTTCAGATGACTTCTGCTAAGTAGTGAGACAGAATTAATTACACAATTTCATTGGGAATGGAACGAATTGAAATGAAGCAATCGCAAGGGTTGTGATCCCTTCGCTCGCAATGACTGTAAATATTTTTGTCCAATTACTTATTAGACTGGGAATTCATTCCCAGGCGGGCTTTACCCTGACATAATATCAAACATATTCAGTATTTTTTTGATAATATTCCGGTATTATTCTCATTTATCAATGGCTGAATTTTCTCTTTATATTGACAACTCCTGATGTAATCTAATAAAATAGAGAGGGTTAAGGTTTATCAACAATAAATTATGGGAATTGAAGAATTATTACTACCATTTCGAGAACAAATATTAAAAATTGCCACTAAATATGGTGCTTATAATATGAGGGTTTTTGGTTCTGTTGCCAGAGGTGAAGCAACACCAGATAGTGATATAGATTTTTTAGTAGAATTAAAACCACAAAGTAGTTTATTTGATTATATTGGTTTAATGCAAGATTTAGCAGCATTGCTAGGACGAAAAGTGGATATTGCTGAACCTAATAATTTACATGAATTAATTAGAGATAAAGTATTAAGTGAATCTGTGCCATTATGAAAGATGAGCGTTTATATTTAAGTAATATTCAAGAATGTATTGAACGGATAGAGGAATATACAAAAGGTAGTAAGGAAGAATTTATGCAAACCAAGATGATTCAAGATGCTGTAATTCGCAATTTTGAAATCATTGGGGAAGCTGCAAAAAGATTATCACCTGAGTTGAGAAGTAAATATTCTGATGTTCCTTGGCAGCAAATAGCAGGTTTACGAGATGTTTTAATTCATGATTATTTAAAGGTAAATCTTAATTCAGTTTGGCAAATTATTGAACAGAATTTATCTGATTTAAAAAGACAAGTTACAGCGATTCTGGAAAATTTATGATGGTAAGGGTTTAGCAATGATAAACCCTGCTAATATATTTTAATTTTATTGAATATTAAGCCACCTTCATTAATTGTTCCAAAGATTTAACTACAGGTAAAGGTTTACCATCTTCTTGATATTCGGCAATTAGCATTTCTATAACTTCCTGAGCATTTTTAATAGCTTCTTCATAAGTATTACCATGAGTATGATATTTTTGAGTAGGAAATTCTGGTAAATGAACTAAATAACATTTATCTTCACTACTCCATTGAATAATAATTGTGTAATGTAAATTCATTCTTCTGACTCCTCTTCTTGAATTGATTTTAATTTTACTAATTTTTCGGTAACTTCTTTTTCTATATATAGTTTAGCATCATCTCCATCTTTACCAGATATGGTAATCGGATCACTAGGTAATAAAGGATGATACCACCGGGTATGACTTCCTTTTGCTGAACGGTAAATAAAGCCAGCTTTTTTGAGTAAACTTTTTAATTCTCTGATTTTTTTAGGCATTTTTCATGGGTTTTATGAGGTTTATATCTATGTTGGTTTTAACATTAAATTTAGGGGTTTAGAAATGATATAAGAAACCCACCCCCAACCTCCTTCTCGCTTGCGAGGAGGAGGCTATGATTTACCTTGTTTAAGTGCATATCGCTATAATTAGGGGTTTAGCCAGTGTTTCCTGAAAGAAAGAGGGTGATATGATATCTTGAATATGTTAGTTATCTTGTGTTTGATTAACCTTTAGCAATTTCCAAGAGCCAAGTTTTCAAATCACCTTTATCAACATCATTCGCATCTTTGAAATTAAACATTATTTCTATCAGTTCCAACTTGCGATCAAAGTTCCTCTCAATATGCGGAAAACTTACCATCCTAGTCTTACAAGGTAGATAAACTTTTCCTAGCAATAAAATTTCATTAACAATTCCACCATGTAATAAATGTTCATTAATATGCCACAAAAGACATTGACTCAAACAACCTAAAGCATCTACCGCAATTTGCGGCTCACTGATGCGATTTTTTAGCTGATCTAAAACAAAAGATGCTACATTTTCCACATCTATAAGTTTAGCTCGCCATTCCGCAGGTTGACCAAGACTGATAATTCTCGCTAAAGCCCAAAAAGCTTTTTGACGTAAAGCTAAATGTGGATTGGCTTGAATAATAGATTGCAATCTAGTGATATTTTTAGTAGAAGATTCTGCACAAATTCCAAAGGAGTTAAGTAAATAAACAGCACGAGGTTGGTTTGATATTTCTGTGAATTGTTGGTAAATTAACTTGCCAAAATCTGACCACAAAAGTTTTCCAGGAGTATGGGCAATAGCTGAATATAGTTGTTCATTGTTAGATTGAAAGCGAGATAACCCAGATTCAAATTGTCGCAGAATCCAACTATGATATCTTTGTTCCAATTCTCTAGTTTGAAAGTCAGCAGCATCAGAAGGTAGAGATTGGATTATATTAAATAAAGCCCTCACTGCTACTATTTGTCTTGTTTTTTGCAAGTCAGCGTTAGTATTACTTCCTTGTTCCAACCATTGCAACAAACTTTGAACAATTGATAGCCGATTTGTAGCTTTACGAGTTTGCCTTTCCAGGTCATTTATTTGATCATAAATATTCCCATGTGGATTTTGAGAAAGACTTAATGACACTCTACCCCATTGGGTAAATTGTACCAGAACACTAGGATCTGGTTCGCTGCCTATCCGTGCGCGGGGAATATTGGGAATGGGAATGGGAGTAACAGGTGCTGGTATTGGGTCATCAATAGTATCTCCGTCTGTGTCCGGTTCTTCCTCAGAAACTAATAACGGAAAACGACAATCTGGACGATCTCGATGTACAAGTGTCAACCATAATCGCTCATCAAATGTATATTTAACTTCCAAGTTTAAATAGTCCCCTGGTTGAATATTAGCAGCCCTAATTTTCTTTACATTAACATAACGAGTAAGTTGTAAAGTTGTATTTTGGTTTGGTTTTGAACCCTGACCCACCCAAGTATTAAATCCAATCCGACCTTTTTCCATCATTGGGAGACGAAATCCATTCAAAGTTGTTCGATAAGGATATTTTTGCCCCTGAGAAATTAATAATTCTAGTTGAGATTCTTCAGTATTGGAATCTTTAACTTCTAGCCAAATATTTGTGGGGTTAATCCCACTTTCATCACCTAATGTACCAGAAGCGTAAAGTGCAGCACCACGAGCAACAGCTAAATCTGGATCTCCTTGTGAGAGAATTAATGTTCCTGGTAAAAGTCTTTCTAAACGCTCTGTAACCAATGGAAAATATGTCATTCCACCGTTGAGAAGAATTGCATCTATTTTCGGTAGTTTGCCTAATGTATCTTTAGCTTTTAATAGCACATCCAAAACCGGGACAACAAAGGTATCACGACGATCTGTAAATGGAGATTCATCAAAAGCCGTTTTTGGGTCTAATTTATCAATTAATTCAGGTTGAATGTCTAGACATAACAGGTCTTTTAGTGCTTCCTGCATCTGACGATAGTTGATACTATAGAATATAGAAAAATTACCATCTAAAGCAACATATTCAAATGGCAATTTGAACTCTTCTTTATCTTGACTAAAAATATATTCTGCTCCCCACACTTGCTTAAATTTTTCGGCATAAATTCTCAATTCATGGCGGAGTTTTTTCTGATCAGGTGCAGATAATTTTTGGATTCTGCTATATTTATCAATTCTTGACGTGCTTGGTTACGAGTTTTTTCTAACTGCTGTTCTTCAGTTGAGTTTTTCTATTAATTCTCTCAGTTCTTGCTGGGGACGCGGGGTAAAATATTTATAGGAGTCTTCTATAAATAATAAAAATTGTCCCC
>NZ_JADEWA010000097.1:0-13976 GCF_015207865.1 Dolichospermum sp. LEGE 00246 | reverse complement strand
CAATAATACTTTTCTAACTAACTTTTTGTGAAATCAAGCTGAGAGTTTTTTGATTGTAATCATTAATAAATTAATTAAACGTGTTTATATATTTTGATATATCAAAAATTATATCTGTTTTATGCTTTTTGTTAGTTTTCAATCCATAGCTGAATGCTGCAATATAGTTTTTATTATTTCTTGGTTAGATGTTCTCCCTACAGAGGCATATTTTGACTAATCCTGGCAATTGAGTTTTAAATACTATTGATGATAAGTAGAAAGAGTATTATGGCAGAGCAAAAAATTATAAGCAAGAGACTTAGATTTCAATTTCGAGAAAATACCCCAGACGGAATACTGTTGAATTATTTGGTTAATTATCCCCATAAAAATTTCGATGAATTAGTATGGCAAGCAGCTCGAATATGTTTTATGCCATTAGCTTATGTCAACGTAAACGGAGTTGATGATAATTTATTGAAGGAAATAACTTTATCATCATTGTTTGATTGTTTAAATCATTGGAATTATATTCAAATAAAGTTAAATTTTAATTTACCCTTGTCTCAAATAATTCTTCAAAGTATGGACAGTTTTAATAACGCTTTGATTACAAACGATTCTGTAATAAAACAGAATTATGCTAGTTATCAAAACCCAATAGAACAAATAGTTACTAATAACACAACAGTTCCCCAATCTCCAGAAACTGAGCTACATGATGACTTTTGGGATGAAGATGTAGAGGTACAAATGGAATTAACCGATGAACAAAAGGCTGTTAGACAGGATATTCGTTCATTATTTGGATAAACACTATAACTAAATAATTTAGCTACTTCCTGAATTCATACTTGACGAAATTCAATCACAAAAAATATATTTTAGTTAATTGGTGGAAAAGTGAGTAATAAAATGACTAAAACTACAAATAGTGTAACCCCGGATTTAATGCTGGCTATAGATTTAGGTGGTTCTCAAACTAAAGCAATTGGAAGTGTATCTCATAAAAATAACTTTCCTACGTTGCTGTGTATGGAACCAGAAATAGCAGATGTATCAGTTGCGTCAGTAGAAAACTATGAAAAAACTAAATCAGGTGAAACAGATCCAGAGAATACCTGCTGGGTGGGTATTGGTGAGGAATATTATGCTATTGGTTTTCTAGCGAGAAAAAAATATGGTGGTAACTCCTTACTCAAGCAGTTGAAAGAAGAAAATGCAGTACAAAAAATCTGTGGTGTTTTGTGGGTGGTTAGTCAAAAATTGAAACTGATGAACAAATTCACAGTTTCACTTGCTGTTTTATTACCACCTTCAGAATATCAAGATAGGGAGCGTCTTGAATCTAAATTAAAACAGGCACTAAAACGTTTCAATACACCTACTGGTGAAATCAGGATCAAGTTGGTAGACTTGAATGTTGTCCCCGAAGGAGTTGGTATTTATTTACATAGACGTACTATTTTGGGAACAAATATTAGGAATTATAATCTTGCGGTAGTAATGTTGGGATATCGCAATGCTTCTGTACAGATATCTAATAAAGGTGCAGTAACTCCGGGGGTATCAAATACCTTTGGGATGTCATGGATGTTGGATGATTTTGTTAGACGTTGTAGTGGTTTATCGAAAGATGATCCACATCTGATAGCTGCGGTGGTAGCAGCAGGATCTGAATGTAAGTCGGAAGTTTTAGCTACCTTATCACGACGTAAAAGTGAAGCTGAGATTTTAGCAGAAGCCCAAGATATGTCTTTTGCTCTCAAACTTAGTCGGGATGAATATTTTCGGGCATTAGTACGCTGGTTATTACAAGAAATACCCCGTGATATTAATGAGATGATTTTGTGTGGTGGGACTGCGGAATATCTTAAACCAGAATTAGAGGCACATTACAGCAATATTAAATTGATCTGGAATGGTGGTATAGAAATTCCCCCAGCATTAGATAAAGTAGGAATGGGTGTGCGATTAGCAGATGTGTGGGCGCTGTATCAAGTGTTGTTTGGTAGTGGGAATCTAATTGCTAAAAATAGTAGTTCTGCGACTAATAATGCTAATTCTACTGTTTCTGGGAGCAAGGTTGTAAACCTGTCTTCACCAAAGCCAAAGGGCTTTTTGGAAATGCCAGATAGACTTTGAATTTGTTAATGAAATAGATTTTTTAAACTGGTAGTTAATTGTAATGATTAGTCATCATTGTATCAATGATTTTCAATAGCTTAACTATTTGTTATTTTGTTAACCCTCGAAAATTGTTCCACAACGCTGGCACATAAAAGAATTATCCCACTTTTTATAAAGCTTAGGGTATTTGCGTGAGTATAAAATGTTTTTTCTTAATGCCCAGAATAGATAGATTGGGAAAACTAAAAATATTAACAATTCAATCAAAACTAAGGCTTTAAAAATTGTGAATACTATAATACCTATCCAGGTAATAAAAATGATTTTAAAAATTAATATAATATTTGATTTTGGTTTTTCTGGTGGTGCTGCTATCTTGCCAAGTGATGTAGTATTAGTTTTATTTTTATAAGCAGCAGCAGATTTTGAACCTATAGAACCTCTGACTGTGCTAGTGCTATGGGTGACATTTTCTTGATAAATTAGGGATAATTTACAAGAGTTATCACTTTGGCATTTAGGGCAAATAATTAGCATAGTTATCCAGATGATATTTACACCAGTTTGTATTTTAAACAATTACATTTTCGATGCTGGTTTCCCATCATTGAGTGGTATTAACCAGATTTGATAATGCTATAAATTTATTTAAGCCGTATGATTTTATTCCTGGAGTGACTTTAATTTTTGAATACGCGAATCTAATATTTTCTAGTATAGACAGAACCAATACTATTTGTCAATTAAAACAGCTATTGCTGCTTGCTTAATTAGCTTGAAAGTATTTACTTATTGAGGGAAAGATTAAAGGTTAATTTTCTATTCTCCTTTCTTTCCCTGTAATAGTAAAACCTTTTTAGAATTGACACCTAAACCATAAATTAAGATTGAAAAATGCTATGATTTAGGTTTTTGGACTTTTTACATATTCTCCAAAGATGATTTAGAGTGAGTGATTATTTTTGTTTGTTCACGCAACAGCTTTTTGAGGTGATTTGCGTTTGCGTGTAGAAGTAGTTTTTGGAGTAGGAGTTGTATTATTCTTTTTTGGTCTTCCTCGGCGTTTTGGTTCTGATTTAATTTCTTTTGCAGGTGGTAACAGTTTTAGTGTAGGAAGAGGAAAAGGAATAGTTTCATTTTTCGTGGTTTCGTAAGATGAAATATCATTTTCTAATTTCATTGTCCAAGGGTCAGGTAATGGTTGACAAATAATTAGTTTATTGATTCTAGGAATTGATATTGATGTGTTGTCTGGTGTAACTGATGGTGTAGCTTGTATTAATTGAATAATCCCAGCAACAAAATCTAGAAACATCGCTACAAAGAAAGTAACAACGATAGCTTCAATTATTAAAGTAAGTACAGATTGCATAATTATCTCCTAAAACACAGTGATTTTTGGTTTTCATGATTTTCACAAATGTTTCGCGTAGCGATATATTAAAATATTGCCTATTCTATCTTTTGGGAATATATCCAAAGGATAATTTATGGTGAAAATACTCTTTAATTTAGTTATTTAACTTACTACTGATTTCAGTGTATAAACTAGTGATTGCACCAAACTCACACTCACAAAATCGCATTGCTCCCGTGCAAAAGTCTTATGCACGGTTCTTAGGGGAGGGGAGAGCGGTCACGTTCAAACCTTACCCAACTACTCCCCCCTCGACCTAACTCAATACCAATTAGATTCTAAGCAAATACAAACTGTTTAGGATCTGTCAAACTCAAACTGCTGGCTTGAATACCAGTAAGAATAGCGAGAGTTTGATTGTTGAAACTAATTCCGGTGTCTGCACCAACTTGATTTAACTTGAGTGTAGATGTCGTAACACCTAAGCTGACAGCACCTTGAATACCAATGACATCAGTACCAAGTTGGAAGTCAAGCACAGTATTAGCAGCTTTGGGTAATTCAGCATTGACAATCCAGAATTGGTCAGCACCAGCGCCACCGGAAATTAAGTTACCACCACCAAGACCAACTCTGAAGATATCATTACCATCACCACCTAAAGCCCGGTCATTGCTACCCAGGAAGAAGATATCATTACCAGTACCACCGGACATCCGGTTACTACCTTGTCCATCTCTAGCATCAAAGGTATCATTACCATCACTACCAAAAGCGCGATCGCCTTTATTCACAAACATAGTATCATCACCGCTACCAAGATCAACGATATTGTTACCTGAGTTGGGGAAAACAGATACAGTGGACAGGTCTACCTCGTCTTTACCTGCACCTGTAAATACAATATTGTTCTGACCATCGAATTGACTACCAGGAGTGGCAATTAATTTATCATCTCCTGGAGTGCCTACAGTTGTGAGTTTGTTGTTAATGATTTTGTCAACTGCGAGAGTAAAGATATCATTCACAGATGCACCAGCTTTATCTGTAGCTGCCACTTTAACATTCAAGTTCCCCACGTTGTCATTAGTGGGAGTACCGCTAAAGGTACGAGTTACAGAATTGAAGGTTAACCAACTTGGTAAAGAATTACCATTTTCTAAGGTTGCGGAATAGGTGAGAACATCATCCGCGTCAATATCTGTGAAGGTATTGGTGGGAATTTGGAAATTGAAAGCAGTTCCTTGTTTAGCATTTTGATCTACGAGCGCATTATTCACAATCGGAGCATCATTAAGATTTTCGGTTCTTCGGTTATTTTTATGGAAAACCCGGTTCAAAATCATTGAAAGCCCTATTGTGTAGGCATTTCATTGAAAATATGGAAATAATTGTTTATAACCCTTGTCCCGTAAGGGTTTTGTTATCACCAATCCTCAATCACCATAAAAGAGACGCAAGAGCCAGATTTTCGACTGTGACAGTAAAGATATCGCTAACATTTACTCCTGCTTTATCTGTAGCTGTTACCTTAACATTCAAACTGCCAACATTATCATTGGTGGGAGTACCACTAAAGGTGCGAGTTACGGAATTGAAAGTTAACCAACTTGGTAAAGCATTACCATTTTCTAATGTTGCAGAATAGGTAAGAACATCACCCGTGTCAATATCTGTAAATGTGTTGGTAGGAATTTGGAAGTTGAAAGCAGTTCCTTGTTTAGCATTTTGATCTACGAGCGCATTACTCAAAACTGGCGCATCATTGACATTTTCAACGGTAATCGTAAAGATATCACTAACAGTTACTCCGGCTGTATCTGTAGCGATCGCCTTAACATTCAGATTCCCTACATTATCATTGGTGGGAGTACCACTAAAGGTGCGAGTTGTAGAATTAAACGTCAACCAATTTGGTAAAGCTGCACCATTTTCTAAGGTTGCTGAATAAGTAAGAACATCACCAGCGTCAATATCTGTGAAGGTGTTGGTAGAAATTTGGAAGTTGAAAGCAGTTCCTTGTTTAGCATTTTGATCTGCGATTAGGTTAGCAACTATTGGTGCATCATTAACATTTTCAACTGCAATTACAAAGATATCACTAACATTTGACCCGGCTTTATCTGTAGCTGCCACTTTAACACTCAGATTCCCTACATTATCATTATTTGGTGTACCAGAGAAGGTGCTATTTTTCGCATCAAAAGTCAACCAATTTGGTAAAGCATTACCATTTTCTAAGGTTGCTGAATAGTTAAGAACATCACCAGCGTCAATATCTGTGAAGGTGTTGGTAGGAATTTGGAAGTTGAAAGCGTTACTTTGTTTGGCGTTTTGATCTGCGATCGCATTTCCTAACGTTGGTGCATTGTTAAGGAGTTGGTTGCCAAAGTTAATATCTGTGGCAGTTTGTCCAGAGGTGAGAGTGACTGTATGAGTTAATTTAACTGAGCCACTGGGTAAGTAAAGCGGATTGTTAGTGGAATTGGTGTTTGAGTTGGAGTTGTCTGTACTGGAAACTTGGTTATTAAGCTTGAGAATTCCTTCTGCGAGGGCAAGGGCATTTACTCTTGGGAAGTTCTTTCCAGTATTCTTAACGTTATCGTTTTCGTTGTCACCATCGTTGATGAGAATGCTGGTAGTATCTAGTAGGGTGCGGAATTCACCTAATGTGAGTTTGCGATTGAGTTTCTCTTGGGCAATTTGGTGGGCGAGTACCGCAAGTCCTGAGATAAATGGGGTAGCTTGCGATGTGCCGCCCATTGATTGAGTGCCGCCTGTCGCATTAGCACCTGTAATAAAAATCCCTGGGGCAAAGACATCTAACTGGTCGGCGCTGCGTTGGGAGAAACTGGCAATGCGATCGCTATCAGTTGTGTAGTCGATCGCCCCACCGCTAAAGGATTTATTTGTGCCAAAGTTGTCTGCCCAGACTGCACCGACAGAGATGGTATTAGGATCGGCTGCTGGATAGGCTAGTCCTGGATTGTTATTAAATTCATAGAAGCTGTTACCTGCGGCGGCGGCAATGATAATGTTTTGGGATGCGATCGCTGCTAATTCATCACCAATACCATAACGAGGATTGCCTGTATTCCAATTTTGTCCATCACCTAAAGATAGATTAACTGAGGCAATGTTGTATTTTTGGGCGTTTTGATTGACCCATTGCAGGGCAGCTTCTAGGTCGGAGAAGTAACCAGAGCCGTTATCTTTGAATACTTTCAGGGCAATGATATTTGCATCAGATGCAACACTGGCGGCGATGCTGGCGATATTAGAACCATGTCCATTTTTGTCGCTGGCATCGGTATCTTGATCGGCAAAGTCGTATTCGTAGATGATTTTATCGGCTATGCCATTGCGATCGCTATCCGCACCGAATAAAGGATTATCTAAGTCAATGCCCGTATCAATAATGACCGTGGAATAACTTTGTCCTTTGATATTGGCAAAGCGGGGATCGGATTGGAAACCATCAAGATTAATTAAATGGGTTGCACTCGTGTTTTGAGTATTACTACTGGTGCTGAGAATATCGCTAGGGGTGAAGATTTTCTCGGTAGAGGCGGTAGTGGAGATATTAATTACAGGGTAGGTTTGTTTATAGCCATCTTGAACAACTTGAGCGATCGCATAGGTGTTAGGACGCAAATTGTTAAATGTGTAGGCTCCTTGGGCATCAGAAGTAGTCGAAACTTCTCCCGTATCTAGAAGATTGTTATTATTGCTGTCTAGGTAAACTTTCCAACCTGAGAGTGTGGGTTCGCTGTTGTCTCTTACTCCATTGCCATTGATATCGTTCCAGATAATACCTCGAACTTCAGCATCGTTATCTTGAATGCCAACATTGACTGTAGGGATAGTTAGGGAATTATAGTTGCTGTCACTGCTGCTAGTTGTGTGAGTAATAGTATTAGTTTGAGTTCCTTCGGTAATCTTGTCATCAACTGCGGTAACGGTGATGGTTTGGGGAAGGTTCCAGTTACTGGTGGTGAAGGTAAGGGTGGTTTTGTTGGTGGTGATTTGGTTGCCGATCGCTAAGTTAATCGTGACATCAGCCGTAGGTTGGGTTCTCAAGACAACAGTATAGCTGTCGGTTGCACCGCCTTCAGTGACATTGGTGCTGCCATTGGATTGAGTAATTGTTACTCCTGGTGTCGATGGGCTTTGGATGGTGAAGGTCGCATTTTTGGGTTCGATGCCTTGATTTCCTGCTTGATCTTGAAGCCCAGTGGTATTAATTTGTAAGGTATAGTTCCCTAATGCTTGGGTGAGCGATCCTAAGCCATTGATGCGGTAGGTATTGCCAGAGAGATATTCAATCGTGACTGCATTGGTAATTAGATTTGAGCCACCATCACGGGTCAGGGTGATGTCTTGATAGTCAAAAGTGGATAGATTAATAATTTCGGAGAATTCCACTTCAATAGCGTTAATGGGATTAGTAACGGGTGTTTGAGGAATATTGGTGAATTTAACCAATGTGGGTGGGGTGATATCGGCAAAGAGACTGAGTGGTGAGGTGGTGGTATTGCCAGCAGCATCGACTACTTGAATTTCGAGATCCCTTGCGCCTGAACCCGATAATTGAACTTGGCTATTGAAGTTGGTTCCGTTGACCGTTGCTTGACCTAGAGATTGGTTGAGGGTTTTATCTTTAACGTAAACGTTTAATCCTGTTTCGGCTAGAGAACCTGTGATAATAAGTTTGGTGCTATTGACGCGAATTTGGCCGAATTCATTGAGAACGCCTAAACTCGTAGCAGTATTTACTGATAGGGATGCAATAGATGGAGCGAGATTGGCGGTTGCTTGAATATTGGTAGGCGCATTAGGAGCAGTTGTGTCTAATGTCCAATTTTGAGAGAGGGAATTGGTAACGGTGTTTCCTGCGCTGTCTTTAATACCATTACCAGCTATGGCAAGGGTGTAAGTGCCATCAGTAGCTTGGGCGGCGGTTAGTCCGTTGAGGCGATAGGTGGTATCGGTTAGCTTGGTGAGGCTGGCACTATTGGCGATCGCATTAGTCTTGCCATCAAGGGTGAGAATGAGATCGCTGAGGTCAAAGGTGGTGGGATCGATGGGTTTGGAGAAGGCGATATCTAGGGTGGAAACTTTGGTATTGCGGGGGCTGGTGACATCGGTAATGGATAGCAGTTTGGGAGCGTTGGTGTCTAATGTCCAATTAAATCCTTTTGCGCCAACGCCTGTATTCCCATCGGTATCGTTAATGTCTTGTGCCTTGACGAGTAATGAGTAGATACCATCAATATTGGTTAAGTTGCCGAGGTTATTGATTTGGTAGGTGGTGGGATTAATTTGGGTAATGGTAACGGTGTTATCAATCAAATTCCCGCCGCCATCGCGGTTGAGGAAGAGGTCGTTAAAGTCGAAAGTGCTGGGGTTAATGGCTTCGGTAAAGGTGACGGTAACGGTATTTACTGGTGCTTTGAGGAGGTTGGAGGCAAAGCCAGTAATGGAATCAACGGCGGGTTTGTTGCCTGTAAATACCCAACTTTCATTGACAATTCCTGTACCAGATAGTCCTTCAAAGTCTTGGACTCCGCCAGCATTAACGCTGAGTTGATACTGCCCCACATTGCCTGTGATGCTTTCTAGGTTGCCGATGCGGTAGGTGTTGGTGTTAACTGGGGTAATGGTGAGGCTGCTGGTGTTAACGGCTACGCCGTCAAGGGTGAGGGTGATGTCACTGGGATCGAAGGTTGCTGTTTTAATGGGTTGGGTGAAGACGACATCTAGGGTGTTGACGGGGATGTTGCGAGGGTTGGGGGTGACATCAACAATATCTTGAACTTTCGGCGGGTTTTGGTTGCCTGTGGTGTAGGTGATGGTATAGGTTTGTGCGCCTGCTGTGGGGTTGTTGTCGAGAAGGTGGAGGATGTTTTCGTAGATGGGGCGACCTGTGGCAGGGAAGGTGCGGTCTGTCGTCCAAACGTTGTCTAAGGCTACTTCTGTGCCATCGGCACGCAGTACTTTTTTGATTTGGAATTGTCCGTTAGCAGGATCGTTGAGGGTTAGATAGCTCCATCCTTTGTCGAGGGTTGCACTAATTTGGACGGTTAGATCGTCAAGGGTGGCGGCTCCATCTGTGGTGGCGTTGGAGTAGGATTTTACGGGTGCGGTTGTGCCATCGCTGAGGTAGAGGGTATCAGGGGTAAAGTTGGCATCGGGGAGGTCATTGACAAGAAAGTCGGGAAGTTGATCGTCAGTGGGGGAAGTTACCCGTACTTTATGGATGAGTTCGTGGATTTTGACATCTTTAATTATAGAAAGTTCGGGTATGCCTAGATCGTTAATATGCTTGAAGCTGGCTTTGTAGTCGGTAAATTTACCTTGAATGGTTGAGGTAAATAACCAGTTAGCGACGGTGATTTGATTGGGTGCGATCGTTCCAAAATTGAGGGTAAGCGAGGGGCTAATTGATTCTGTGCCGACTTGCGTACCTACAACTTTAAAATCAACTAATAATCCTTTTTCGTTATCAACTATTTTCGGTTGAGAAGAGGTGATTTCTAAATCTTTAGCAGATCCTTTACCTTTATTTTTGAGAATCATTCCTAAATCGAATGGTTCTGAGGGTTCGATTTTATCCGTGAAGGGATCGTCTGCAAATACGTCGCGTTGTTGGAAGTAGTCGAGATATAGTTGGGCTTGGGGATAGACAGTAACTGGTGCTGCAACTAGGGGAACTGAGATTACTGTGCCATTATCTGTGTAGGAGAGTGTGCCGCCAATGGTGTATTGGGTGGGAACATCAGGTGCGGCTAGGGTGGTGGGGAGAAATGTCCATTCGGCGCTGCCTATGCCTTCATTTTCTGGTGTGGCGGGGTTATCACCTGTTAGGATGCCTGTGCCATCAACGGCGTTGATGTTTTTGAGGGTGGGTTTGGTTACTCCAAATAGGCTGTTAACAATATTGCCTTGAGCGTCTTTAACTTGGAGTGTGACGGTGAGGTTTGTGAGGTTGGTTTCGTTGCCGTTGTCGATTTCGAGTTTACCAAGGAATGCTGAACCAGTCATAACTGCTTCTTGATCGATCTTGATGCTAACTTTGGCACACGAACCATTGTTTTGATCATTGTCTTTTTTTGTTTCTGGGATATCAATTGTTAGATTGTAGTTAGTATCGTCTTCAAATTGATAGACGCGAACTAGGTAATTCCCAGCTTGTAGATTATCAAATGTAAGGTTCTCAGGACTTGAACCAGGGACATCAGACCAAGCAATAATTTCATCGGATGAAATATAACCATCATTATTTCTGTCTTGAGAAAGTTCTAGGATTGCATCTGCTGATAAGCCATCTAGTTTAATGGTTACAGGGCTATTTTTGTTCAAAAAGAAGCGGTAGTAATCCTGTTTATCTGTATCGCCAATAAAATCACTACGCTTAAAGGTTTGAGTAAGAAGACCAATATTGTATGCACCCTTGGGTGAGTTGTCCCCTTGTTCTAATGAAGTTGCTGCAAGTTTAAGGATATAGTTAGTATTCCCACTATTACGAGAAATTCCAATAAAATAATTTCCTGGAAGTAAATTGGTAAGATTAATCTGCTCAGGAGAGTCTAATTCTTCATCGGATATTGCAATAATCTCATTATCGTCAATAGTTCCATTATTATTTAGGTCTTGTCCTAATGTAACTGATACATCCCCTAGAGACAAGTCAGTGACAGATAGGGCTAAGTCACTGAGAGAAGTTAAACTAAAACGATAATAGTCATCTGTATCAACTTCACCAATGAAGTCAGTTTGAGTTATGGGATTATTTAATACTCCTAAATCGAGAGCAGTGGCAAGCGTATTTCCTGCTTTGTCTAAAGGAATGGGTAGGGGTGGTAAGGATAAATCTAAAGTGTAGTTAGCGGAACCTTCCTTTGATAAAAGATGAATGTAATAAACTCCCTCTGGTAAGTCGTTAAGGTTTATTGTTTCATCACTATTACCAGTGGATTTAGAACTGGCAATAATTTCATCATCCTGAATTAGCCCATCATCGTTTAAATCCTGAACTAACGCTACATCAACATTGGAACTCAATTGATGTAGCGATAAATTAAAATTTTTCAGATTGGGAAATGAAGGTACATCTGATTCAACTTCTTGTTCGTCTGGAGCGTTATTACCCAGAACAAAGCGGTAATATACATCAGAAGTATTACTAGAAATAGAATCAGTTAACGTTAAATTATCTGATAGCACGGCTAAGTCGATTATATTATTAATCTCGCTATCTTGGCTAAAAATAATAGGCTCCTGAGCAGGAGATATTGAATTGTTAGTATCTAACTGTAAGGTTTGAGTAGAAATATTATCAAGATTTAGGCTTTGTATAGAAAATTGGGGGCTAGGTGCAGAAACATCAAAGTGAACGTGATTATCATGCCCTACCGCAGAAATTACTTTGCCTTTGGGAAATGCATTCTGAACTACTTTATCGTTAAAAATTGCGCGTTTTATCTCAATCCCGTTAATTTTGGTATTAAAGAAAATCTTAATTAAATCTATGACTGATTGGGCACTATATCCAGAAGCCCCAATATCAATTACATCTATATCAATATCTAAACCAGTTTGATGTCCTGAATGGGGTAGACGAATGCCGCCTGCTTTCCGTGTAAGAGCAGTTGTTGTTAATTTTTCATTATAGCTATTAGCTGCTGATTGTAAAATTTGAAGTGTCCAATTTGTCGCCCATCGCTCGTCTTGATCTTTATCGATAGATATGTTTGGTATAGTACTAGGTTTCAACTCATTCCATCTAGGGGCATTAGTTGCATTGAGAAAATTTTTACCTTTTGAAGTGTCAAACTTATTATTTAAAGGTAATCCCGTAAATTTCCCATTTGCAGGCTCTATCATTCTTTTATTATTAGCAATACCATCAAATAGATCGATCGCCCAACCTAACTCATCACCATCATCTTTTCCATTAACATCTAGGCGAAGTCCTGACTGTGCAGGAAATCCTAAATAAGCTAGCCTTTGTTCTTGGCGATATTTATCTAATTGGCTGCTTCCAAATGTAACTACATCAGTAGATAAACCACTGGGAAGAGTTGCTCCTAAAGAGGTATAACCTGGTTGAAGATTCAGGTTGATTGTTAGTTTATATTTACCATCATCAAGAACTATTTTCCCTGTACTCGAAGGGAAGTCTTTTCCATACTCTAAGATAGATGGTAATGAAAAAGTCCCTTGATCAGATAATCTTGGAATAAAACGAATTATTCCATCCTTTAGATCATTTTTCCATTTTTCATTATCATACTGTGCAATTCGATCTTTCCCGTCAGTTATATTTGCGTCTGTAAAACCTTTGAATTTCGTGTCAGAATCAGGACATGATGTGTTTTTCAACTCTTCAAGCTTATCTTGAAAATTAACTGTGACAATATCTCCCAACTTACCATTCCAGTCAAGCGTAAGCTCAACCTTTTTATCCTTATCATCACAATCAGGGGGACTACAAGAACTTTGCTGAATTACTGTATTGCTATTAACTTGAATTGGACCGCAAGAATTACCTTCGACACCATTAACAGCAATACCTATGCTGATCCCAACATTTTGTCCACCACATGGATAATCGCCAGTAACAGAAGCCAAAAGCGAACAAAGAACCTGAGCCGAAGATAAAGTCTGAATCTCACCCGCACTTGAGTTTAAAGTAGTAAAGTCAGCAATCCTCGTAATCTTTACAGGAATAGTGAGAGAACCCATAGCTGATACAGTCCCAGCGTCCTTAATCAAAGGCTCAATCTTATAGAAAGGATGCTCCCCAAAATTCAACTTGATATTATTTGCTGCAATCAATCCATGATTGGTAATTGTCATATCAATTTGCGTTTCCTCACCAACCACATCAAGCCCTGCTAGATCGATTTGAGGAGGATCGATAGTGAGGGTCGGAACAGGGACATTAGTCTCAAACAAACTCTCAACGCTAATGATATATTTGTCTTGAACCTCCGTAGGCGTAACCGTCCAAATATACCTAACCGTCTGGCGAGACAGAAAAGCATTTACATTCTCAACTTCCCCCGCACCAAGCTGAACCGTCTGGCGGAATGTTTCGTGTTTGTCTGCCTTAATCTCTAGGTTGTAATTCCCTTCCTTAATATTCGAGAAATCAACAAATCCCGTACTATCCGTTACTGCACTAGCAACCACCTCATTACTAAAATAGTCCCTCAAAGTCACCGTTGCATTCGCTAACTTAGGAGAACCCTCCGCAAAATAGGTTAATTCATCAGCCGTATTAATGCGGATTGCCCCAACCGCATTACTCACCGCACGGAAATCAAAAGGAAGCGACAAGTCCCCATCATTACCCGCCGCATCAAAAAATAAATTAGGATCGTGGATTAAATAAGGTGTAATACTGCCAATGATAGCTATACACTAGAGGGGTAGATGGATGAACTGATAGATGATGCAAACTTACCCTGGTGAGATTGAGGTACAAATGCAACGATACTAT
>NZ_JADEWA010000689.1:0-1856 GCF_015207865.1 Dolichospermum sp. LEGE 00246 | reverse complement strand
CAGACAAAGAACAAGCTTCAAAGCCTCTCCAATTATAAAAGCTGCTCCTTTTCCCTCCCTTGTAGGGGAGGGTCAGGGAGGGGTGCAAAGGAGAGGTTTACCAGAGGGGTTTCATATTTGGTTAAACTATCGTTTTGATCAAGCCGTCGGTTTTTGAGAAATCCAGTTGCAATTTATGACAACAATATGAGAAAATGAAGAGAATATGAAAACAACCTAGAGACAATATTAGCGCCTGTGAAACTTGATACTCCACCTGTCAGCATTTCCCAATTATCGGAAACTGAAAGCCAGTTACATCAGACTATAGTTAAGGATCATCCCCAACCGAAAGAATCTGTATTTATGGTCTTTGGGACAACCTTTATCACAATTTTTCTCGCAGAAATTGGTGATAAAACCCAACTTTCCACCTTATTAATGAGTGCAGAATCCCATGCCCCCTGGGTAGTTTTTCTAGGTTCAGCAGTAGCATTAATTACTACTAGCTTACTGGGAGTATTGTTAGGTGGTTGGATATCCACAAAACTCAGCCCGAAAACCGTCGAGAAATCAGCCGGGGTGATGTTGCTGTTAATTTCTCTGATGCTGGTGTGGGATGTGATTCAGGGTTAATACTTATAAATATTGTGAATTAGGGAATTATGAACTGGCATCTTTTAGGACTAAGCTTTGTAACAGTGTTTTTATCAGAATTGGGTGATAAAAGTCAGTTAGCAGCGATCGCACTTTCTGGACAGGGACAATCTCGAAAAGCTATATTTTTTGGTACAGCGGGCGCTTTAGTATTAACAAGTCTCCTGGGCGCATTGGCTGGTGGTGCAGTGTCCCAATTTTTACCTACACGCATTTTAAAAGCGATCGCAGCCATCGGTTTTGCCATCCTCGCCATCCGTCTATTATTACCCAACAGTGACGAGGAATAATTCAAAAAGCAAAAAACTCTGATTTTAAGCTTCCCGCCAACACCAATTTAAAAGCATACCTCCTCCAACCAGCTTCAAAACTTCCAACAGAAAATAACCGCCGTGCAATAAATTCATTGTTGGTGGCATTGAATCACGAGGGAGTAGGCTAAAATTAGCCCCCAGAGCGCACATTTGGGGAGTTAGGAAATAAGTATCTAGAAATACGATTATTAACAGAAGTCCAGATAAAGCAATGATACCCAAACGCCAATTAGATTGAGTTTTGCTAATAGCTAACACAGCAGTTAAAACCACAGCAGCAGACAATAATTCTAAGCGATTAAAATTCCCAAAAACCACATAACCGACTGTAGAAAAATTTTCTTCATTCATCATCCCAGCAACGGCAAGACTAGGCATAATTACCCAATCCAACACCAGACTAGCACTCAGCCAAAAGCCCAGAGTTAAGAGAATGGCCGTTTGCCAAGTTGACTTTTTCAAATTGAGGTTAGAAATGGCGTTCATAAGAATAATTGCTTTGTTGTATTCTTAGAGTTTAACTAAAACAATGATTTTGACAACAAATATCAATTAACTGTTACAAACCAAAAAATAGCGTTATTAAAGCGGTTTCAGACGATTTTGTAAACAAATTTGAAGTTTGATTAACAAATAATTCAAAAATCTGCAAAACTTAATGTCTTTGCGCCCAGAAAATCCAATTCAATAGATTGACTGTTTTAGTATTTAAGATTTGCTAATGCTAACCAAAATTCTATATCTGCTGTAAGTAAGCATAAAGATTCTTATCAGATAGTTTTTAATTGAGTTTTGTAGTTTTTATAGATACTTGTATTTTTAAATTAAATCTTGATTTTTTCCTTATTTTCCAGAGGAAAAGCTGCATCGGAAAAATCAATAGTTTCCCCAGATACAGGTAAACAT
>NZ_JADEWA010000688.1:0-1856 GCF_015207865.1 Dolichospermum sp. LEGE 00246 | reverse complement strand
TTCAAGGGTGGCTGCTTCTAGGCAAACCTCCTAGTTGTCTAGGCAATCTCACCTCCTTTATCACTTAGTGATGATTTGGGGACCTTAGCTGGTGGTCTGGGCTGTTTCCCTCTTGACAATGAAGCTTATCCCCCACTGTCTCACTGGCTGTGTGTTCTCTGGGTATTCTGAGTTTGTCTCGATTTGGTACCGGTCTCCCAGCCCGCACCGAAACAGTGCTTTACCCCCCAGATTTAATCACAACCGCTGCGCCTCAACACATTTCGGGGAGAACCAGCTAGCTCCTGGTTCGATTGGTATTTCACCCCTAACCACACCTCATCCGCCGATTTTTCAACATCGGTCGGTTCGGACCTCCACTTGGTGTTACCCAAGCTTCATCCTGGACATGGTTAGATCACCAGGGTTCGGGTCTATAAACACTGATATCTCGCCCTCTTCAGACTCGGTTTCCCTTTGGCTCCAGCATTCTCGCTTTAACCTACCAGTGCCTATAAGTCGCCGGCTCATTCTTCAACAGGCACGCGGTCATCCGTTAAATCGGACTCCCACTGCTTGTAAGCTTATGGTTTCATGTTCTATTTCACTCCCCTTCCGGGGTTCTTTTCACCTTTCCCTCGCGGTACTTGTTCACTATCGGTCACACAGTAGTATTTAGCCTTACGAGGTGGTCCTCGCTGATTCACATGGAATTCCTCGTGCTCCATGCTACTCGGGATTCAGCTACTATCCTTTGACTTTCAACTACGGGACTTTCACCCCCTCTGGTACAGTATTTAGCTGTTTCGTCTAGCCTCTAGATTCGATATTGCTGTCCCACGACCCCAAAGGATAAATCCCTTGGTTTAGGCTCTTCCCCTTTCGCTCACCACTACTTAGGGAATCTCTAGTTTGATTTCTCTTCCTCCAGCTACTAAGATGTTTCAGTTCGCTGGGTTGGCTCTTTCCTGTCTATATATTCAACAGGTAGTACATAGGGTTGCCCCATTCGGATATTTCCGGCTCTTAGTTTGCTTCCAACTCCCCGGAACATTTCGTCGGTAACCACGTCCTTCTTCGCCTCTGTGTGCCTAGGTATCCACCATTAGCCCTTATTAGCTTGACCACAATGTCTGCTTGTTTGCTTTCACATCCATCTCAATGTCTGTGTCTGCGGTGCTTTTTCTCTTTCTCTTATGCAGTTTTCAAGGTTCTGGCTGGAATTTAACCCAGCAGTCAAAAACTATTATCATGTCAATAGTTTCAGTTGCTGTTTTTTTCCAAATGTGGAGGTTAGCGGACTCGAACCGCTGACATCCTGCTTGCAAAGCAGGCGCTCTACCAACTGAGCTAAACCCCCCTACTAAATTTTGGATTTGCGATTTTGGATTGGTTGTTTATTTCAATCTAAAATCTAAAATCGCCAATCTAAAATTCTTCAGGTGGGCCATCCTGGACTCGAACCAGGGACCTCACCCTTATCAGGGGTGCGCTCTAACCACCTGAGCTAATAGCCCTTATCGAACCAAACCATAGTTTGAAAGCTTTACTTCAAGTCTGCGACCGACCTTGGGATAAACCGAAGTCTAGGTTTTTTGTCTAGGTCTTGATTTTTGACTTTTGACTTTTGCCTTTTGACTTGATTTGGGTCTCCCTAAAAGGAGGTGATCCAGCCACACCTTCCGGTACGGCTACCTTGTTACGACTTCACCCCAGTCATCAGTCCTACCTTAGGCATCCCCCTCCTTGCGGTTGGGGTAACGACTTCGGGCGTGACCAACTTCCATGGTGTGACGGGCGGTGTGTACAAGGCCCGGGAACGAATTCACTGCAGTATGCTGACCTGCAATTACTAGCGATTCCTCCTTCACGAAGGC
>NZ_JADEWA010000687.1:0-1871 GCF_015207865.1 Dolichospermum sp. LEGE 00246 | reverse complement strand
GGGTTAGGGTGGGGTTCTACCCCAGAAGATGAAGTCAGCTTTTTAGAATTAAGTGGCTATATGCGTAATCAATTACTGCGAGATAGTGATATCATGAGCATGAATTGGGGTTTAGAATTGCGTGTTCCCTTTGTAGATAAAACCTTATTAGAAGCTGTTGCACCAATTCCTAGTAATATTCGTTTAGCACAGGGGAAAAAACTGTTAACACAAGCAATTACAGAGATACCTGATTGGGTAATAAACAGACCGAAAAAAGGCTTTTCTTTCCCCTTTGAAAATTGGATGAATAGTGAATTTGGTGATTATTTTCATAATGTCCATCAAAACCTAAATATCCCACCCAATATACCCCTCAACCCTTGGTATCGTCGTTGGAGTTTAGCAATATTAAACCATTGGTGGGAGCAGATTAACTCATGAAAGTTCTCCATGTCATTCCCTCTGTCGCAACCGTTCGCGGCGGTCCGAGTCAAGCCATTTTAGAAATGGTCAAAGCTTTAAGAAAAAATGATATTGATGCAGAAATTGTCACCACTAACGATAATGGTGAAGATATATTAGACGTACCTTTAGGAAAATTTATAAATTATCAACAAGTTCCTGTCCAGTTCTTTCCTCGGTTTTCTCCTTCTATTCACGCTTTGAGGGAATTTGCTTTTTCCAGAGAATTAACAATATGGTTATGGCAAAATATCCGTAATTATGACTTATTACATATTCATGGTATTTTCTCCTATGCTCCGACTATATCAATGGCGATCGCTCGCCGTCAAAAAGTTCCTTATATTGTTCGTCCTTATGGACTACTTTGTGAATGGTCATTACAGCAAAAAGCTCGTAAAAAAAAGCTATATCTCAAACTTATAGAAAAAGCTAATCTTGATCATAGTCAATCAATCCATTTTACCTCCATTGTAGAACAAAAAGAAGCATTACCATTAAATTTGACTTCTTCCAGTTTTGTCCTCCCCCTTGGTATTTATCCCCCTCAAAGAATTCTTAATGCTCGTGAAAAGCTAAAAAAACACCTGAACATCCCCACAGATGAACCAATTATCTTATTTTTATCTCGCTTACATCCTAAAAAAGGTTTAGACTACCTAATTCCAGCATTAAGTAAGTTATCTGATTACCGCTTCACATTCATTGTCGCAGGTAGCGGCGATTCAGATTATGAAACTGAGGTAAAAACTTTAGTCACAACTCATGGAATTGCAGAAAAAACACATTTTACCGGATTTGTCAAGGGTGAAATCAAGGATTTATTAATACAAGGAGCAGATATATTTGCCCTAACTTCCTATTCCGAAAACTTTGGTATATCAGTTCTAGAATCCCTAGCTGCTGGTACTCCAGTTATAATTACCCCTGGTGTAGCACTCAGTGATATAGTCCAGCAACAACATCTGGGATATGTTACAGAACTTAATATTAATGATATTGCTACTACAATTGAAAACTTCTTAGATCATCCTCAAGAATCGAAGGAAATGGGCGATTCCTACGGAGCGCTTCGCTATCGCGCCCGGCAGTTTATATTAGATAATTACACTTGGGATAAAATAGCATTAAAAATGATATCTGTTTATGAAAATATCATTCAAGGTAATAAACATTTATAGACGAGAATAAGTAATTGAACAAAAATATTTACAGTCATTGCGAGCGAAGGAGCAATCACAACCCTGGGAATTGCTTCATTTCACTTCGTTAATATTTACAGTCATTGCGAGCGAAGGGAAGCAATCACAACCCTGGGAATTGCTTCATTTCACTTCGTTAATATTTACAGTCATTGCGAGCGAAGGGAAGCAATCACAACCCTGGGAATTGCTTCATTTCACTTCGTTAATATTTACAGTCATTGC
>NZ_JADEWA010000096.1:0-14050 GCF_015207865.1 Dolichospermum sp. LEGE 00246 | reverse complement strand
CTCTACCCCCTGCCCCCCACCTCCCTTCACCCGTCATTTTCGGGTTGACAACCAGTTACTTGCCCTCTGTTGCAATTGAGAACTTAATTTGGCCTCATGAATGTGATTATTCACAAAAAATTTTCTAATTTTTTTACTGATTCTGGTTTTTTCTCATGTAAATATACTCAACTTCTAGCGACTTTAGTGAATTTTCCTACAATTATGAATTGCATTTATCAAAGGAGTGTCTTCAGTAAAAATGCTTAAGTATTATCAGGAAATAAAAGTAAAAAAAATAATATTTCTTGACGTTTTTAACAAGTTGATGTAAAAACCTTTATCAAGGGCTAATCAACTATTTACAAAAACTTCATGGTATGACATCTTGAAAATCGAATAATAGTTTATGGCTAAGATATGCCATAACTAGTAAAGAAACATCGAAAAATAGTAAAATCTAACTGAAAAAAGACAGGGGGAGTAAAATAGAATGCCAGTTTTACGGATAAGGAGAAATTCTGATCTGTAAAAACTTTGGATTCACAAAAGTATAAAGAAAGTATAAGGAATTTTTCTGGAGATTTAATCCCTAATCCGTATAACCACTAAGCAAATAAATCCTCAAAACTATGAACTCCAAAGCATTACCACGTCAAATAAATAATCCCGAAGTAGGTGTTTATGACTGTGAAATTCACCTCAAATTCCGTCTGATTGAGGAAAAGAGTTTGTTAAGTGATCGTGAGCAACTGTTACAAGTATTACTAGAAGCTTTAACAGAAGGATCTGACGATTTTTTAGAAACCTTACAAGCATCAGTTAAAGCTCAGGAGATTTCAGAGTTTAAAGCCTCTCCACAAATGCGCCGTCAACTGATGCGGTTACGCAATTTCGCTGATACTGTACAATAGTATTTAGCGTAGTTATTTGTGATAGCCGGTCTAATTTAGGGGTTTCAGGGTTAAGTGTTAAAAGTCTGCCTCTACCTATTTTCCCAAATAGTAAGCTTGCTTGTAAACGTAAAACTACGTCTACAATATTTGTGTCTTCGTACTAACAAGCCAAGAGAATTAGTAGTAAAATATGCAACATCATGTTGCTATTTCGGCAGCAAATTTATCTAGGTGCATTTTACCATTTTCTTACCATGTAACTCTCATCACTAAAGGATTAGTTCACTTAGCTAGACCATGTTCTAGAGCAAAACGAACTAACTCCGTGCGGCTATTAGTACCAGTTTTACTAAATAAACGGCTGACATATTTTTCGACATTGCGGACGCTTGTTTCTAGGCGACGGGCAATTTCTTTGTTCATTAATCCTTCCGCTACCAAATTTAAAACACTTTGCTCTCTAGGAGTCAAATCTATTTTAAACGGGGCTGGGGATTGGGATATGGCACTCCTGTGAGTTAATAGTATTCTAATTTGAGCGATTTGATTAGCCAAATCGGCAAGATTTGGGGTGTCGCCGTCTTCTCCGGTAGTGGGAGATTGGGCGCTGCGACGCGCTAGTAAGTTTTCAACTATGGCAACTAATTCATCAGGATCGAATGGTTTAGGTAAATACGCATCAACACCTGCATGATAGCCTTGAATGCGATCGCCTGTCATGCCCTTAGCCGTTAAAAATACCACTGGTAAGGCTTGGAAACGGGGGTCATCTCGCATTTGCTTGAGGAACTGATAGCCATCCACCTGGGGCATCATAATATCAGAAATGACCAAATCAGCGGTGTTCTCTTGCATCCAGTTCCAACCTTCACGGGCATTACTGGCAGTTTGAACCCTAAAACCGCTTTCTTGTAAATATTCTTTGACGGCTTCCCGTAATCCCGGTTCGTCATCTACCAGTAACAATTGTGCTGACATTGAAAATTCCTATAAGTGTACCTGGATCTAATCTAGCGAAATTTGGTGAGTCTTGACTACTAAGACAGGGAAAAAACAATGCACAATGTACAATACCACGTTACTATACTCAGTATGGTAAGGAATTCTAGAAGACAGAACCCCTGTCATAGCATTCCCAGTCAGAGGCTTGAAACAAGATAACGAAATATATATCGCCAAACTTAATTATCATTTTAAAGTTTCTAAACCAATCAATTTTGTAGGGGACAACCCCCTGTGGTTGCTACAAATACCGGGGTAGGCACGGGGGCGCTACCTCTACATTAAATCCAAATCTTTTATATAATTGGTTTTGCCTGCGTACTTAATAAATGTCGGTAAGGAAATGGGTAAGGTTTATCTTGTTGGTGCAGGTCCTGGAAATGTAGAATATTTAACCGTTAAAGCCTATCGGCTGTTAGCATCTGCCCAGGTATTGGTTTATGATGCTTTAGTTGATAGTCAATTATTAGATTGTGTTCCTGTTGATTGCCTAAAAATAGATGTTGGTAAACGTGGAGGTAAACCCAGCACTTCCCAAACGGAAATCAACGCTTTATTGGTAAAATATTGTTTAGAAAAAAAGCAAGTTATTCGACTAAAATCGGGAGACCCTTTCATATTTGGGCGCTGTATTTTAGAAATTGCAGCTTTAAAAAATGCAGGTTGTGAATTTGAAATTGTTCCGGGAATTTCTTCTGCATTAGCTGCACCATTATTAGCCGGAATTCCGCTCACAGATAACGTTATTAGTCGTTGTTTTGCAGTTTGTACAGCCCATGAACCAGAAACTTTAAACTGGGAAGTATTAGCAAGCTTAGAAACCTTAGTAATTTTGATGGGGGGAAAAAATTTACCAGAAATAATCCATCAACTGATAAAATATAGAAAATCTCATTCTACACCGATTGCTATTATCCGTTGGGCTGGAACACCTCGTCAAGAAGTATGGACAGGAGAACTGGGAAATATCCTCGAACAAACCGCCGACTTATCTCTCTCTCCCGCAGTTATAGTTATTGGTGAAGTTGTCCGACTACGCGATTACCTGTAATATGAGAAAGTAGAAATCCTCTATTTGTAAAAATGTATTAAAATTGATGGTAGGTTGGGTAGAACGAAGTGAAACCCAACTAAGTCTAGGAAATCTAGGAAATGCTGGGTTTCATTCTTCAACCCAACCTACGGATACTCTTTTGCGCGAAACCAAAAATTATTAAGACGACAAATTTAATGTCAACCGTGAATTACAATCTTTCTCCCCTTGCTGGGAAAACCATTTTAGTTACCCGTTCTGTGGGACAATCTCATCAATTTAGCGATCGCTTGACCTCCGCAGGTGCTAATGTGATAGAAATGCCAGCTTTAGAAATTGGACCCCCTAGCAGTTGGGACGCTTTAGATCAGGCAATTTTGCATTTATCAACTTTTAATTGGCTAATTCTCACTTCTAGTAATGGTGTAGAATACTTTTTTGAGAGATTAGCAAAATCCGGTCAAGATAAAAGTGCTTTATCTGCTGTAAAAATTGCAGTTGTTGGGGAAAAAACAGCCCAAAGTTTACAAAAACAAAATATCCAAGCTGATTTTATTCCTCCTAACTTTGTGGCTGATTCTTTGGTGGAAAACTTTCCCGAATCACTAATAGGTAAAAAGATATTATTTCCCAGAGTTGAAAGCGGTGGAAGAGAAGTATTAGTAAAGGAATTAACAGCCAAAGGTGCAGAAGTAATTGAAGTTCCCGCTTATGAATCTTGCTGTCCTGAAAGTATCCCTCCTGCGGCTGAATATGCCTTAGTTAATAATACTGTAGATATTATTACTTTTGCCAGTTCTAAAACAGTTTTATTTTTCGCGCAATTAACAGCGCATATATTTACATACAATCCTGAAAATTTAGCCAGAGTTTGCATAGCTTCCATTGGTCCCCAAACATCAAAAACCTGTCAAATTGTATTTGGGAGAGTAGATATTGAAGCAGAAGAATATACCTTAGAAGGTTTAACAAATGCCATAATTAAATGGACAAATCATAGCTGAATTTTCTAATGACTAATACCAACCTTATGTGAGTTGGCACAGAATCATGAAATCCATTAATTCATCCCTCTTTATCTGCGTTTATTTGCGTTTATCTGCGTTCAATAAATCTTAGAATCTGATTCTATGAAGATTCATCTTAATTTAGTATTATAACCAATGACTAAAAACTTAATTGGTTTAACTGGTGGAATTGCGACAGGTAAAAGTACAGTTGCTAATTATTTAGCGACAACTTACAATTTGCCGATTTTAGATGCAGATATTTATGCGAGAGACGCGGTATCTGTCGGTTCTCCTATTTTGTCACAAATTGCTGAAAAATATGGTAGAGAAATCATATTAAATGATGGTAATTTAAATAGAGCCAAATTAGGAGAAATTATTTTCAATCAACCGGAAGAACGTTATTGGGTAGAAAGGGTAATTCATCCTTATGTAAGAAATTGTTTTGCTAAAGCTATTAATGAATCATCTGCAAATACTTTAATTTTAGTGATTCCTTTATTATTTGAAGCTAATTTAGAAAATCTAGTTAATCAAATTTGGGTTGTATCTTGTTCCCCACAACAGCAACAACAGCGATTAATAGAACGGAATAATTTAACACCAGAACAAGCAGCAGCGAGAATTAATAGTCAATTACCTATTGTGGAAAAAATTGCTCGTGCTGATGTAGTTTTAGATAATTCTGCTAATTTAGAATCACTTTTACAACAGATAGATAAAGTTTTGTTGCAAGATTCAACATTTTTAGAAATAAAATAGGAGTAATAAATTTGAGATCATTGCTGTTTTATACAATCCAAGGTAAAGTATGATGGAAAATGTATTAGGATGTCAGCTTAATGAATTTCTCCTAAATCTTACCTAAATAAAATCCCCTCCAGGAAGAAAAAGAGGAGGGGAGTATGTTAAACGAAATAATTGCCATTTATGCTATCACGGATGACTTGCTCAAAGCGATTGGACATGATGAAGATAGTCGTAGAGTCATGAATGATGCAGAAATTATCACAACGGCTGTGTGTTTAAAAGTGATGCGGAAAAAGAAATCCAAACGTCTTGACCCCCCTTGGATTCAATATATAAAACAACATACTCGTCATTACATTGAAACTGTATTTAGTTCGATTACAAGTGATTTTCCCAAATCCATTCATGCCGTCACATATCAAGGGTTTTTATTGAAAGTGCAAGCATTTATTTTTGCCTTCACTCTCGACCAAGCATTTATTTAATTGGTACATTTTATACTTATAAGTATACTATTCCTGAAGGTTACTTCTCAAGAGCCATTGGCGGTTTTTGCTATTGCTTTTATTTTTAAATGTGCCTATTATGTCATTGCGTCAAAAGATATAATGCTTGTTAAATCAGGCAATAAACCAGATGTTGAACCAAACCTCGTCAGATTAAAGTTTCCTATAAAGATTGTAAGGACAATTCATAAATTGTCTCTACACCGGTTTTGGGGCGTTGCTGATTAAGAGTATGATTTTGTTTCACACATATATTATTCAAGTTGCAGCCCCAAAAGGGTTAAGAAACTTTGAATTAAAAATGGGTAAAGAATTTAATGCAATTGAAGGATTTTTAGGAGAAGGTTTACTTAGAAATGCTTATTTTGCATCAAAAATGAGCTGGAATTTTAATACTCGTAACGATGCAGCTATTATAGGTAGTCCAGATGGTAAACATAAGTATATATTAGTGATTTTTGGAGATGATCCAAGCTTTTATAAAGACAAAAAACTTCTACCAGAATTATCACGTATGGTTTACGAACAAATGACAAATTAAGATATATCAGCAAAAAGAAAAATGCAAAACATATTTAGAAATTTAAGACAAAATAAACCCTTACTTTTTGGACTTTATGGTGCAATTGGTTGTTTAATAGCAGCAATATTACTAGGAGAACCATTATTAGCACTTACTAAACTTCCACCATCCCCACCTACACAAAAAGCCCCCCAAGCAATTGTTTTGTTAATTGATACTTCTGGTAGTATGAGTGATGGTAAATTGACAGAAGTAAAATTAGCCGCTACCAATTTTGTAAAACGTCGCAATCTAAATCAAGATCAATTAGCAGTGGTTAATTTTGGCTTAGAAGTTAAAACGGTTTCTCCCTTAACTCGTGATGCTAATACCTTAACAAATGCGATCGCATCCCTATCAGAAAATGGTGGTACTCCGATGGCTGAAGGTATAGACAAAGCTGTTGGAGAATTACAATCTACCAACTTACGTCGCAACATCTTGTTATTTACCGACGGCGACCAAATTCTCCCAGTATTGCTCAGTTATCAGCCAACTCTGCCAGAAATCAAAGAATTAACTTCATTGCCGTTGCTACTGATGGTGCTGATGTAAATTATTTGGCACAACTAACAGGCGATCGCAACTTAGTATTTTATGCAGGTTCTGGTCAATTTGATCAAGCCTTCCGCAGTGCTGAAGCCGCAATTTATAAACAATTAGTAGAATCTAGTCCCACAGGAGATTACGGAGTAGTATATTCCTCTTTACGAATCGGTGGCTGGACTGCCTTTCTAGCAATGGGCATATCACTAGCCCTGATTATGGGACAAAACTCCTATATGCACCTTCCCCTCTTAACACTCCGTGAAGGAAGTATTAGCACTCTTGGTAGCCTCGCCGCAGGTATGGTTGCTGGAGGTGCAGGTCAATTACTCTTTGTTCCTCTTACTAATATTCCCATTCCAGCGATCATAGAAAGTATCATACACGCATCAATAGCCAGTGGTTTATTCATGGGTATTTTGTCTTTTTTCATACCTAAAATCAAAAAACTCAACTTAAGTGGAGCGATAGTTGCTGGTGGTATTAGTGGTGCATTAGGGACTAGTGCTTGGCTGATTACTGCTGTTGCTATAAGAGGACTTGGGGTTATAGGTGATTCATTAGGTCGTTTACTTGGAGCGATTGTTTTTGGCTTTTGCATCCGACAAATAGCCGGTTCTACCTTTGGTTGGGTCGCAGGTATAGGAGTATTATTTTTTGGTCGACTGCTATTTTTGTCTATCTCTGTTCTCTCCATCTTAGAACTTATGGGCAGAATCATCGGTTGGGCAATTCTAGGCATATTAGTAGGGGGTGGAACACGCTTTTTTGTCCCCAATCTCCAACTAACTAAAGCCCTATTTGGTGGTTCTGTTGGTGGTGTGGTCGGGGCTATAGGTTTTCTAGTTACGGCTGGTGTTTTTGGTGATATTCCTGGTCGTTTATCAGGTGCAGCTATCCTGGGCTTTTGTATTGGCTGGATGATTGCTTTTGCAGAACAAGAACAGTTAAGGCAAGAACCTTATTTATTAGTGCATTGGACAGACACAGAAAAGACAGAATATTTATTAGGAACAAAACCCTTTTTAATAGGTAGTTCCCGTGAAGCTAATATCCCCTTAAATACCTCTGAAGGATTCACTCCTATCACTGCACAAATTTACAAGGAGGGGGAAAAGATAATTTATAAATTTCACCAGGAGTATGCAGCACAAAAAAATATGAAAAAGACCATTCAAGAACTTGAAGTTGGGGATAAGCGTACTTTAGGGAGAATTACCATTGAAGTCAAATCTAAAACCAATTAGAAACTAACTTGAAAAAATATGATTAAGTTGTAAAGCGGGATAAATGCGATCGCCCCCAATTCTTGAGGGAAATAGAGCGATAGCGAAGCGCTGCTGCAAGCAGTTCGCCACCCGTACTCTACCAAATTTTTAGAGGAAACCCATGAACCTAAAACTATTATTAACAGCAGCCATAATGACTTGCATTGTCACCACAGCCACCCAAGCCAAAGCCGATACTTACAGGGCTGGGAAGTTCACAGTTACTATAAATGCTAATACCTACGTTGGTTGTGATGCTAAAGGAAACTGCATCAAATTAGAAGACGGTACAGGATGGCAAGATAATGGTTATCGGGGGATGACCTGGAGTAATGGGGATTATTACTACTCGATTTCTTGGAAAGAAGATTCTGATGACGGAATGTACTTAATGATTGTTAATAAGAGTAAACTAATTTTAGCTGAAAAACTGGTAGCAGTCTCAGAAAATACACCTAAAGTTGAGCTTAAATGGGCTATTTGGTGCGATGTAGTCAATATCAAATCTGGACAATTAGCACTGCGGTTTACTCCCAATGGCAAATCCAGAGCCGGTTTAAATAATGGTAATCATGTTTTACTCAGGAAACAAGAGGGGATTTGGGCCTATGTCGATGTGATTAGGGGACCAAATAAGAAAGTTAAGGGCTTGAAAGGCTGGGTTAATTCTAATTATCTTTCTTGCACTAAAGAACCACAAGTGTTGAATCCTGCAATAAAACTTTACAATCTTTGCGTTTTACCCAGGTAAAATCCATTATCTATTGAGAATAGAGTCATTAATTGCTCAAATTTGGTATCATGAATACCAATTCACAACTTGGACAATATCCTCAAAATCTTAACATTCAACACTTCTGCTAAAGAACCCATTGATTAAATTTTGAACATTTTCAAGGAAAATCTATGAAACCTGTTTTGAAGACCCAAAAATTAGCATTACCACAAGTACAGCGATACCTACAGGGGGCGAAGCGATCGCTATTTATCTTAGGATTCAGTTTAATAACTTTAGGTGTTAACGAATTATCAGTATTAGCCCAAACTCGACAACCAACTAATGCAGAAATTAAAAGATTACGTCAAGAACTTCAGCAACAAATTAGCAGAACCAAAAATAATAATGTAGGTGCTAGTTATCTTCAAGATAGACGTACTCAAGTAGAAAAGAAGACAAGAGAATCCTTTGTACGTGCTTGGTCAAAGACTGAACCAGAATTAGCACCTTTCTTTGGTCGGTGGGTGGGATACGAAAATAGTAGTCATATTTATCCATCAAATAGTAAGGGTCGTGTTTGTGTTTTTGAAACGGCTGAAGGTTCTGGTCGTTTAACTACTGGTGTTTTCTCTAATGGAGTTATAAAAACCAATATTGGAGAAGTGCTATTCAAAGAAGGAAATTATTATTTAGGATCAGCATTGCTCAAAAATGGCAGATTTGTCGGCAATAATAGTGAGATTCCTTTACATAGTCCCAGACCTGTTGAATCACTAAGTGGATTACTTGAATATATATTTGAAGCATCAGAAAAAAATCAAATTTCTCAACAATTTAAAGCTGCTGGTTGTACTTCTAGTTTACCAAATTCGTCTGCAAATACACAACCCCAAAACAAAAACGTTTCTAAAATGAATAATCAAGAACTAAGTAGGTGAACAAAATAAAAATGAGGGGTATTGCGTTTTGTAAAATGGCTGAAACTCAATCAGAATCTCGCATTGAGACAACTTTACATACCGTTATATACCTTTAAATTTTTCTGTTCACCTACTTAATCAAGGATGGCGTGAGAAAGCGATAGCGAAGCGCTCCGTAGGAATCGCCCACAATTCTTGAGGAAAACCCAGGCGATCGCCCCCAATTCTTAAGGGAAACCAAGCGATCGCCCCTACTAAATTCTTGAGGGAAACCCAAGCGATAGCGAAGCGCTGCTGCAAGCAGTTCGCTTCCCCCTTCGTAGATATTGCCCCAAACAGATATAATAAAGTCAAAATATGGAATTTCTTTTTGTTTACGTCACTTGTAAAGACCGTGCTGAAGCTCTTAACGTAGGTAGAGCCGTAGTAGAAGCCCGTCTTGCAGCCTGTGCCAACATAATTGACGGTATGGACAGTATTTATTGGTGGCAAGGTGAATTACAAGTAGAAAAAGAAGCTATTTTAATTGTGAAATCCCGCCGTGATTTATTTGCAGAACTAACGGATAAAGTAAAATCAGTACATTCTTATGAAGTACCTTGTGTGGTGGCTTTACCAATTGAACAAGGAAATCAGGATTATCTGAATTGGCTAATGGCAGAAACCAAGGCTACAGATATCAACACTTTACCCCGTTCTTGAGGGAAAATAACAACAATGCCCATACTAAGAAAAGTGATCGCTCCTCTCTCCGTAGGTATCACCTATATAAAAAACCATGATTCACCATCTAAACATAACCGATACGTTATCAATCTATTTTAAAACAAAGCAGACGGTCTTTACCTTGGGATGTTCGCAGACTTGATGGTTCTTATTAGGTATTGGGGCAGTTGTGGTGACTGCCTCGTAATTCTTCAGGGAAAATGAAATACTAAAACGATTTTTCAGAATCTTCTTTAAAAAAGATTACAAAAAATATTCATTGATTGTTAATTGTTGTCAATATTGATACGATAATCCCTGGCTGTATTATCTTAAATACAACTTACTTATTGTAGAACACTGATTTAACCAAAGGAGAAAAGCATGATTTGGGAAAAAAGATTGCTAAAAATTGGGTTTGTATTAATTCTTCAACTAGCAATGGTACTAGGCGGATTACTAGGCAGCGATGTAGCGTTAGCCTATAATGCTCAAGAACGATACAACGAAAGATATGACCTTTGTATGAAGACTGATGATCGAGGTGCAGGATATTGTAGACAATGGGCATCTCCGTCCGAAAGTAATCGGAGACCTTATATGTCGAGTAGTTCATCCGAAAGACCGTATATATCGAGTATCGAGAAACGTATAGAAAAATTCAAGAATTGTGTGATAGGGGAGAGTCAAGAAGTGGAATATTGTGAAAAATTCCTTGACCCCTCTCAAAATGATTTTTAGTTATCAGCGGATCAGCACAAATTCTCTAATAAAGCAGACGCTTTTTGTCTGGGAATTTATTTAGATTAGGACTTACGCACTGTACAAATTGACCGTCATGTGTTTGAACGAAATTAGGTTGTTTCAGGCTTTGGAGGATGAAATTTAGATCAATAGCGAACTGCTTGCAGCAGCGCTAGTTCCCTCCGGGACGCACTCGCGTTCGCTATCGCTAAAAAATTGTCAAAACCCCAGGTTTAAATCCCTGAAACCCATATCCCCTATTTGTTCCTTCCTGTCAATGCGTAAGTCCTAACAATAATCGTTGCGAACTAAAAAGGGTAAATTGTAGGCTAAGGCTAAAATGCAGATATAACAAGGGTTTCCAGACCATCTTGTAGGAAATTTCACATATCTCGGCTTGGGTGTTCCATTCAATAACAGTTAATAAAGCGATCGCCTATTACCAATCACCCTGTAATTCTTAGGGGAAAAGTTTATAGTTTACAAAAGAAGGGAACAGGGCATGATTTTAATTAATGCTGAACAACTTTCACAACGTTGGCAGGGTAGTGATGCCATTGAAGAAATTGGACGTTTGTTACCTGTTGTGGCTTGCAATTATAAATACTCCGGCTTGCAAACAAGACATTTTCCGGCTCACATTATTTGCAACTGAAATGTTGGTTCGGCTCAAATTATCTGCAACTAGGCTCAGATTATTTGCAACCAGTTTGCAATCATTACTCCCCGGCTCACATTAATTGCAAATAAGCTAGAAGTTATTAGCTGCAATAACTGGGGCAATGCGATCCAATAGGTGCATTTTGGCAATCCAAAATTTCTGTTGCGAGTTTTAGTTGATCATTTGATAGAACTGGGGAGGTGAGATGTCCATTTTACCGTCAATTCTCTTTTAAGACTCGCAACGGAAAGAATATTCTGTAACCAGTTTTCTGGTGCGAGTTCAGTTGCAATTAATGTGAGTCGATATTTATAATTGCAAGCTCATTTGCATTTAATTTGAGCCTGGTTGTAATTAATATGAGCCAGAACACATTCTTAATTGCAATTAATGTGAGCCAGAAATTTTCTTGTTTGCGAGCCGGAGGGTTTATGATTGCAAGACGCAACAATTAGTGATTGGTTAAACATCAGAAATAGAACAGGATTTTATAAAGAATTATCGCCTAATTTACACTTGGCTTATGGAGATCAACGAGATGGACATAGTTCACAGCATTGGTGGAAATTATTTTTCAATGACGATTATAAACCAAGTGTATTAAGCCATATCAAAATCGAAATTAGTTTAGTTAAAAGTCAAAATTCATCAGATGATAGTAACTCCCAATATCAATGGGGTGGTTTAAATTTCAGGTCAAAAACAGAAGTAAGAATAGCCCACGCCTTACATAGTCAACGGATTTTATTCTTTGCTAATAGTCGGGCTTATATGGATTTAACTGATTTACCTATTTCTAATAGTGATAATCAAGCAAAGGAAAGAGTAGAAATAGATTTTTTGGTATTCTATAAACAAAAGTGTATGATTCTAGAAGTTGATGGAGTCCACCACCAGGAAGCATCACAAAAAACTAGAGACTACAGAAGAGATAGGGTTTTATTACGTGATGGTATTCGTACCGTTAGGTTTGATGCTGGTGAATGTTATAATCGTCCTATAGATGTTGTTACGGAATTTCTCAATTTGTTTTAGGATTTGATGATTTATTTAGCGATGCTTGCGGCTAGGGAAGCGATCGCAGTGTCTCGTTTTAGTCCCCTTGCGGGGATTAGATATGCGGAAACTCCCGAACCATATTCTTCAACCCGCTTTGGGTAAGTGGTGTTTCAGTCCCCTTGCGGGGATTAGATATGCGGAAACATCTTTTGGAAGGATATACGGACTTGCATTATTTTGGTTTCAGTCCCCTTGCGGGGATTAGATATGCGGAAACACACTCCTGCTCATCCCAAAAATATTCATAACTGTAGTTTCAGTCCCCTTGCGGGGATTAGATATGCGGAAACTTGAGAAACTAAACATGGTGCGATCGCTTGTTTTAAAAGTTTCAGTCCCCTTGCGGGGATTAGATATGCGGAAACCTATACCATTCCGCCAAATTACCCTGACTCAACCCATGTTTCAGTCCCCTTGCGGGGATTAGATATGCGGAAACGAGAAACTAAAGCAGATCGCAGAAATTCTTTCTAGTTTCAGTCCCCTTGCGGGGATTAGATATGCGGAAACTATGAATTTAGCAATGGATTGATTCAGGTTCTTTGCGAGTTTTAGTCCCCTTGCGGGGATTAGATATGCGGAAACCATGTTGAAATCCAGGAAAGAAGAAAGAAAATGTTGTTTCAGTCCCCTTGCGGGGATTAGATATGCGGAAACTCAATTAATTCGTACACATTAAGAGATTTTTTGTTTGGTTTCAGTCCCCTTGCGGGATTAGATATGCGGAAACACGGTTTGCTCGACTCTGACTAGTTGATCTGATTGTTTCAGTCCCCTTGCGGGGATTAGATATGCGGAAACCAAAGCTGCGATTAGTGCGCCTCCTTCGATGTTGTTTCAGTCCCCTTGCGGGGATTAGATATGCGGAAACCAAGCAGTTTTAGAACAAGTTGCTGAGGCTAATATAGGTTTCAGTCCCCTTGCGGGGATTAGATATGCGGAAACGAAGTATGGTGAAAGCCTTGGGGCTGAGTGCCATAAAGTTTCAGTCCCCTTGCGGGGATTAGATATGCGGAAACTAAAAGAAGCTAAAGACTTAGTTGAACAAGGAGGTTGTTTCAGTCCCCTTGCGGGGATTAGATATGCGGAAACCCAAGCAAACATTACTTACCAGTCCGATGGCGTAAATAGTTTCAGTCCCCTTGCGGGGATTAGATATGCGGAAACTCCAAGCCTTGCGAGTACCGTTATTTAATAACCCAAAAGTTTCAGTCCCCTTGCGGGGATTAGATATGCGGAAACAGGAGCGCGAGGACGTTGTTTAATATCCGGTGAAGAAGTTTCAGTCCCCTTGCGGGGATTAGATATGCGGAAACGTTTCAAGTCTTAGTATGAATTCTACTACTACCATTCGTTTCAGTCCCCTTGCGGGGATTAGATATGCGGAAACTATCGCCAACGTCAATTAGCCCAGGCAACAATGAAAGGACGGGTTTCAGTCCCCTTGCGGGGATTAGATATGCGGAAACATAGACTCTCACTTCGTGCAACATTCCCGGCGAGTTTCAGTCCCCTTGCGGGGATTAGATATGCGGAAACCCCGCCGTCTGAAACATAAACTGGGGGCGGAATCCAGAGACGATTTTGGCGGACCTCTCAAAAAACCTTATTTCAGGCTTCGGGTCAAGCACAAACTGAAACTAATGAAACGCTGAAAGTATTTAGTTGTCAAGGTTCTGGCTGTTTGGCGA
>NZ_JADEWA010000686.1:0-1876 GCF_015207865.1 Dolichospermum sp. LEGE 00246 | reverse complement strand
GAAAATAGATCCCCGACTTCTCTAAGAGGATGTTTGAAAAGTTTTTAATGTATAAAGAAACCCCTCTCCAAACCTCTCCCCGCTTCGGGGAGAGGCTTTGAAACCCCCCTTCCAGCTAAAAAAAGCTTTTCTGCTTCCCTCTCCTTTTAGGAGAGGGCTAGGGAGAGGTAAGGAAGGGGGAAAGGGGGGTTAGGTTTCTGGAGATTATCGGTTTCATCTAATACTTTTCAAAGTAACTGTTCGCACTCCCCCCTATCTTTAACGAGAGATCAAGGGTTTCGATAATTTTAGAGGGGGGGGAGTGAGTAACTGAGTAACTACCTTTCAAACACCTTCTAAGAAGTCGGGGATCTAGGTAATACATAGATTATAACCAAGTGGAAAAATCGTGATTAAAATGAGAAAGTGATATTAAATGAATACGGGAATCATTTTTCCCTGCTTCCCGTTCTGGTTGAGTGTTATAACCCCAATCTGCAAGAAAAAGTTTTACATGATTTAAGTCTGATTGCTGTTGGACTAATTGTAATGTTTTTAATCTATCTTCCACAAACCACAAACTTGCAGATTGGATATTTGCTTTCTTGATTAATTCGCGCAAGGTTTCATATTTTGGGCGTTTTATTTCTTTACCAAAAATATCTTCTGGTGGTAAATCAACTCCTTCTTGTTGTAATAATTGCTTGACAAATCGCCCTTCTTTGGTGGTGACAATATATAACTGTATTTCACTTTTAAGAGTTATTTTGAGTCTTTCTATCACACCCGGATAGAATCTATGCAGACTTAACCAACCATCTAAATCTGTCTGAATCCATTCATCTCGTAGATGATCCAATTTTGTCGAAACTGCCTTTGCTTCTAGATTATCTGCTGCTAAGATTTGGGGAGTGATGTTTGTCCATGATTGGAGAATTTGATCATCAGAAAACCCCTCAATTAAGGCTTTGATTAAAACGGGCATTTCCCAGCCTGTTTCAATTACAGGACGTAAGCGATAGAATCTCAAAGCTAAATCATCTGGTGGTGTGTCGTTAGCCGGCGACCAAATTTGACAGTAGGTACGCCATGCTACCTCAAAATATTCAATTAGTCCATCGCAAACCACTCCATCAAAGTCTAAAGCCAAAATCGTGGGACTATTTGCTGTCATTGTTCTGAGGGTAAAAACTGCTTTTGTTAGCTTACCGCACCTTGATAGTAGGATATGTAGCGATTAACCTCTGAAATAGGGAATAAAAAATAAAGTTTTTTTAAGGTTTTTTCGGTACTTTTATGGAAATAGGGGAAAATATTGATGTATTAATAGTATCAATTGACTCAAACCGAGTCAGACGATCAGATACTAAGGTGTAAATAAGAGCATCAAAACCATGCAAATCAAGCTGATTTCCGAAAATAAACTGACAGAGGAGCAGGAAGAACAGGTTTTTACCCTGCCGGTGGCTATCGGACGAGATATAACTCAACTTCCTGCCGTCCTCAATAGTAATGCACCATGATCAAGGATTATGGGTAAAATGAGATTCATTTAGGTAGGGCTTGCTGAATAAAGCTAAAACCATTTATTAGCAAAGGGTTTCGCGGATTTTTACCACAAAAAAGTGCAAGGTTTTGGCTAATGGTGTCTCAAAATAGGTGCATTTTTCTTTCTCGGATTTGGAAAATTGAGGATATCCAGACAGTTAAAACTGTTCCCAGTTAAGAGTTAAGAGTTCCCTGCCCTCACAGACAACTTTTTCAGCAAACCCTAGGTAGGGTGTGTTAGCGACAGCGTAACGCACCATTATCAATGATTCTTATACATCTGAATATATCTAATAATTTATTTAAATCATTTTTCAGCAAAAAAGCACAATTACCTTATATTCTCAAT
>NZ_JADEWA010000685.1:0-1883 GCF_015207865.1 Dolichospermum sp. LEGE 00246 | reverse complement strand
GGGTTAGGGTGGGGTAAAAAATATTTGATACATCAACCATAACTTTTCAAACACCCTCTTAGGTCAATATCTTAACTATAGCCAAGCACTTGAAGAACAAGAACCAAACCGAATTGTTTACTTAGCCATCCCTTTTGAGACTTATTATGACTTTTTTCAACTTCCATTTATTCAACGAATGCTACAGCGATATCAAGTCAAGCTGATAATTTATGATCCCAAACAGGAGGAAGTTCGACAATGGATAAAATAGAAAAGTATAGACAATTTATCACACAAATTTTAACAGAACACGCCCAGATTTGTACCACAAATGATCCAGTCAAAGCACAACTAATATTTGATAGTGAACATGACCATTACCAACTCAATTATATCGGATGGCAAGGCGATAAACGAGTGTTTGGACCAGTGATGCACTTTGACATTGAAGACGGCAAAATTTGGATTCAGTACAACGGAACCGAAGAATCTATAGCTGAAAGATTAGTGCAAATGGGTGTACCAAATTCAGATATTGTCCTTGGTTTTCATTCTGCTTTTAAACGGCAATTTACACCTTATGCAGTACAGTAATATCCTACTCGTTAAAAATGAGAAATGCAATTACTCACTAATCTTTTATTCTTACTTGCCAAACCCACAGGTACAACTATTTACGCTCTGAATCTTTTACCTCATTTACAAAAACTTGAGCCAATACTTTTAACTTCCCAATCTTTCCCTAACTATAACTGCTATCAAACTCCTCCTAACTTAACATCAGAACAAGGATTGAAAGGACATTTAAACCGCTTATTATGGACACAATTCCAATTAAAAGTTATAATCTTTATAGAACTCATGAGAAAAATAGAGCAATGACAGAAAAAACCATCTCAGCAGACCTAGACGTAGAAACAGCAGAGCGAATTAGTGTATTATCAAAAATGGAAAATCGCTCAATATCCCAAATAGCCAGTGCTTCAATCAAGCTAGGAGCTATGTTACCTCATGATGCTTGGTCAGCACTCTTACAGTTAAATGGGGTTGCTTCTGAAGCACAGTGGCAAGAAATTAGTCAAGAAATTACAAGAGTTTTATTGCACCATCAATACAAACTCGCTCAACAAAGAATTGCCCAAAATATAGATAAAAATTGGTTAAATTCTTTAGAAACTGAAGATGATTTACTCTGTGCTTCAGTTGAGTTAACTCGTGATGTCTAATCATTTACGCTTATGTCTTGATCTCAATATTTGGTGTGCGGCATTATTAGCTGATATCAAAGAAAATCAAAATATGGCTACACCACGCAAGCTATCAGCTTGTCAAAGTATAGTTGATACAGTTCGTTATGGTCGCTGTTATATGGGAAAAGTAGAACTTGTGATTTCTTGGGGAATGTTAAATCGTTTAGAAGAAGTTTTATTAAGATTAACTCCCTTGGCTGAGGATGCGTCTTTTTATGTAGATGTTATCCGCAGTTATGCTCAAATTCAGCCTCAATTAACATTAGGAGGATCAGGTGTTATTCCTATTAGTGATATAGAAGATCAGCACGTTTTAGAAACAGCTTTAGCTGGTCGAGCTAATCTATTAGTGACAGCTAATTTTAAAGATTTTTTAAATAAAGATATTGAACTTATCATTCCTGAAAGACATAGTATTTATAATTCTCCTATCCATGAATTTCACATTGTTCATCCTTATTTAATGATTAATTGGCTAAATCAAGGTAATATTCCTGAAATTCTGTAATCTTTATAATAAAAAAAAGAAAATAAAAATTATATGGGCTTATTTAAAACTGAATTTGTATGAATAAAAAATATTAATAACTGAACTAAGGAACGCAAATTTAATAACCTGCAATTCTGATGTAACCTGGAATGGTGCGTTAC
>NZ_JADEWA010000095.1:0-14057 GCF_015207865.1 Dolichospermum sp. LEGE 00246 | reverse complement strand
ACCTATCAAACAGGTCGAAAAGTGGCTCTTGATTTCAAATCAAACATGAAGATTGTTTTTGATGAATTCTTGCCGCAATGGAATTACACCGCTAAACCAGAATTACAGGTTATTTAATCCACGATCCTTACCCTTATATTCCGATAACGGTAAATTCGCATCAGGAGTCAGCAACAACGTCACCTTCGTTGACTCCCCAGGGGCAAGAGAATTAATCTTTGTCGGTGAAGCCAACTTCAACCACGGCGCATCGGGCAGCAACACCTCAATATCTTTGGCAACTGCCCCGCCTTCATTTTTTACATTAAACTCAACCGCCGTTTGATTCCCACGCAACATCCCACTACTGACAATGTTAGTAGAAGCCACCAAACGCGGCACGATTCTTTCTAAATCAACACTCACAGGTAAACTCGCCGTTACCCCTTCTGCACTGGTGAGCTTAATATTAAATTAAACGTATCTTGAGTAATAACCGAATTATTCGGTGCAGTAATGGTGTAACTAATATTATTGCTACCCGAACCCGCCAACGTTGCAGGCGCATTAACTTGAATATTCCAATTACTTGGCGCACCCTCAATTTTGGCAGTCAGACCATTTAAAGCAACATCCGTCAGATTTTGTAAACTTACCTGTCCCGTAAATGCCTGATTAGCAATTACCTTATTAGAAACACCATTGCTAGTAAAACGCATTCCCAATAGCTTAAAGCTGTCTTCAGGTGCAGTATCCTCAGTGGGATTATTCGGGAAATAAGCATTAACTTGATATTGCCCACCTTCACCCGTTAAAGGTTTAAACGTGCTGGTAAAATTGCCACTACCATCGGTAAAAGCCGACAACTCTCGCACAGTTCCATTATTCTTCACTGCAACGGTGACAAACTCAAAAGGAATGGGTGAATTATCCAGATTGCTTAACGCTTGTCCCTTGAAAACAAATGATTGCCCCGAAATTCCAACTTCTGTATCGGTGGAAACTGTAGCCCGATAAGCAGCAGCAACGGAAACAGGGAGAATAGTGGTATTGTTATTATCCCCAATACTTCCGCCTTCATTGATGGAATTTGTTGCATCAGTTTGAGCAATTAAATAATATTGTCCAGTAGTTTTGGGAACGAAGAAGGAAACGTTTCTTTCATAAAATTGCCCAACGGTTAAATCACCTTTAAACTGAAATTCTCCCAACAGAGTATCGCTACTATCTAACTTATTATCAGTGGAAAGATAAACGCGATCTACTAATGGACTGGCATCAGATGCAGTTGCCTTAGCGATACCCTTATTCTCAACCTTGTAGCTAAAGGAAGCTTGCTTCCCAGTTAATAAAAGCGTAGTTGCACTCAAATTAGAGACAACTAAATCAGGTGCATTAATATCAGTCACCGTCAAATTGCGCGAACTACTACTAAAGCCCGTAGCTGATGCTGTGATAACCACGGGTTGCGCTCCATCTGGCACGCCATCATCAACAGCATTAATGTTAAAAGTCGTAGAAGCTTGGTTCGCTAAAATGGTGACTTGAGTAGGAACTGTGGCTTCAGTGGTGTCGTTGCTTACAAGAGTAACAACCAAATCCTGATCGGTAATTATATTCCGAGTAACAGTACCTATCGCCGTAGCACTTTCTGCAATAATATCCTTATTAATCGATACACCCAAAGTTGGAGACAGCCCGTTATCTATAATTTTCAAGACTGCTGTACTCTGGCTTCCTATAGTCGCACCACCTGTGGGGTTGGTAAGACTGAGATTAACGGTTTCATCTGGTTCAACAATAATATCGTTATTAACAGGAATGAAGACAGTCTTGCTGGTTTCTCCATCAGCAAAGGAAATAGCGATCGGCGTATTATTGTAATCGCTCGGTGAAGTTGCGGTTCCGTCGGTTAAGTTTATGGTTGCACCGACTACCCCTGTTAATCTACCATTGCGAGTAACGGTGACGGCGGTTATAGCCTCTCCATTTTCCTTAACACTGAAGTTAGCCGCACTAAAAGCCAGTTCCACATCATCATCGAGAATCTTGACTGTTGCACTACCGCGATCGCCTATGGTGGCTCCACCCGTGGGATTAGTGAGGTTAATGGTAAAGGTTTCATCACTTTCGACTTTGACATCATTACGAATGCGAATGGCATTACTGCCACCTAAGCTGGCATTTTCTACAGTTAGAACTTTACTGGTTTCACCATCAGCTAAAGTAACAGTAAAGGAACCATTGAAAAAGTCATTATTAACGGAACTAGCAGCACAACCACATCCTGTCGCAGTTCCATCGGTAAAGGTAATTGTAGTACTTACGGCTCCCGATGACTTGCCCGATCGCGTAATGATGATATCTGTAACCGCAGTCCCATCTTCACGAACAGTGTAATTGGCTGTACTAAAGTTGAGTTGAATGTCGTCATCTACGATCCCCAACACGGCTGTATTTTGAGAACCTAGAATAGCGCCACCTGTAGGATTAGTCAGAGTAAGGTTAATTGTCTCTGTTCCCTCAGCTAAAGTATCGTTGACAATCGGAATCGTGATGATTTTGGATGCAGCATCGCCATTAGCAAAGGTGACGGTGATGGGCGAGTTATTGTAATCGGCAGGTGCAGTAGCGGAATCGTTACTCAAGTTAATTGTGGCGCTAACTTCCCCATCGCTACCGCCCGAACGGGTGACTGTAATGGCAGTACCGATTAATGTGCCATCTTCATTAACGGTGTAAGTAGGATTGCTGAAGGCTAACGTACCAGGCGCACTTAATCTAATCGCAACAGCTTTTGTATTATTAGTTTCATCTGTTTCTACTTGCCCTCCATTGCGATCAGCTACGAATAGCAAATAGCGATCGCTTGTAGCCGTACTTGGCAAAGTAATATTACGAGAAATTGTATAACTACCAGCACCTGCTAACGGTGTCTGTGTGATGATGTTCTCAAAAGTGACAAAGGTATCAGTAGGGTCATACACTTGATCGTCAGACACATAAACATAATCACTCCAATCTTTATCAGTTGTCCCCGTTCCCTGATTAGTAACTGTCCAAGAGACTGCGATCGGGCTTCCTAAAATAGCAGATTGAGGGGCTGTAGCACTGGTAACTACTAAATCAATCGTATCATTATCATTGATTGTACCGACACCTTGGCTTTTGGTAATCGTGGCATTAGTTGGATTAGTCAAATTAACTAAAAAGTTTTCCACGCTTTCCGCCAACAAATCGCCAATGACTGGAACTGTAATAGTTTTATTCAGTTCTCCTGGATTAAAAGTCAGCGTTCCCGTTGTTGTTGTATAGTCACTACCTACAGTAGCTGTTCCATTGGCAGTGGCATAGTCAACAGTAACCGTTTGATCGCTTATTGCACTAAGGCTAACATCAAAGGTGGCATTAACCGTGCCAACATCACCTTCTGTCACATTGATGTTATTGATAGAAATGGATGGCTGAGGCTTAGTTGTAGCCGAGAGAGTGAGAGTATAGGGAGCTAAAGAAGATTGACTGGCAGATGTAGTTCCACCTTCTGATACAGAAATAAAGTAAGTCCCTGCTGCCAAAGTCTTTTGTAGAGAAGCACTGGTATTGCTACTGTCATTAGTTAAACTATCTACAAAAGAAAAAGTACTGTTGGAAATAGAAAGACTAGTTAAGAAGGAAGTACCCCCATCTATCAGAGTAAAATTAACAGTACTTGTCTCACTTATTGTAAATTTGTACCAGTCTTGATCGTTTAAAAGTAACCCAGATACATAATCAGTATTACTAATTGGAGTTGAAGTTAAGGCTCCTAAATCTTTAGCAGATTGGCGATCGTTCCCCGCCAGATCCTGAGGACCAACTCTTAGATTAAGACTGTAATTACTAGCAGTGCTATTCCCTGTGAATAGACGAAGATAGTAGTCTCCTGCGTCTAGATTTTGAGTGAGTGAATTGCCTTGTCCAGACTTGCTATTGATTACACTACCATCAGACTTAAGCAATTCTAATGTGGTATTAGCTGTAGCATTGAAGTTGAGATACACTCCTAATGTTTGAGTTAGAGTGAATTTAAAGTAATCATCGCTATCAGTTCCGCCAACTACATCACTAAATTGTTTGAGAACAGGAGCAGCTAGAGGTGGCGTAAGGCTGTAGGTTATTGTTCCGAAATCTACTGCTGTTGCTATGGTGTTCCCTGGATCGGTTGTTGTGCTGGGTACAGCCGAGAGCGTGAGAGTATAGGGAGCAAGAGAAGAACCACTGACAGATCCAAATCCATTTTCTGATACATTAATAAAGTAAGTCCCTGCTGCCAAAGTCTTTTGTAGAGAGGTACTGGTACTGCCACTATCATTACTTAAACTATCTACAGTGCTACCATTACTGGTGGAAATAGAAAGACGAGTAAAAAAGGAAGTACCTCCATCTGTAAGAGCAAAATTAACAGTACTTGTCTCACTTATTGTAAATTTGTACCAGTCTTGATCGTTTAATAATAAATTAGAGACGAAATCAGCATTACTAACTGGGGTTGACGTTAAGGCTCCTAAATCTTTAGCAGATTGGCGATCGTTCCCCGCCAGATCCTGAGGACCAACTCTTAGATTAAGACTGTAATTACTAGCAGTGCTATTCCCTGTGAATAGACGAAGATAATAGTCTCCTGCGTCTAGATTTTGAGTCAGTGAATTGGATTGTCCAGACTTGGTATTGAGTACAGTACCATCAGGCTTAAGCAACTCCAATGTGGTATTAGTTGTAGCATTGAAGTTGAGATACACCCCTAATGTTTGAGTTAGAGTGAATTTGAAGTAATCATCGCTATCAGTTCCGCCAACTACATCACTAACTTGTTTGAGAACAGGAGCAGCTAGAGGTGGTGTAAGACTATAGGTTAATGTTCCGAAATCTATTGCTGTTGCTATGGTATCCCCTGGTTCAGACAATTCCACTGCGATCAGAGAACCATCAATTATCAAAACAGAACTGTCATCTTCTTTCCATAGTTGATTTAAATTCTCCTCTGATAAGTTTTTACCAACCACCAAAGCCGAGAAAATTTCCCCTTCATCTCCAACTGAATCAACAGTATTAATTTGACTATCAATCCAATGACCTATTTCTTCTAAAATAACACTGGTGATACTTGCGACATCTTCCTGATGATTTGCAACAAACTCTTGTGATAGATAAATTGTATTCGTAGTAGCCGCAAAAGCTCCATTTGCCCCATTTAATTCCGCTGAAGAAAGAATGGTAATTGCTGGGATGTTTCTAAAATCTTGATTTTTCCAAGCATTTCCCAGACGTAAAGCGGCTTCTTTATCAAACGTATCACCAAAAGCCAACCGTATTTTTGCTACAAATTCTTCACTGTTAGCAAAATCCTTCAGACGTAATTCTACTTGTTCCAATGCTGGTAATAAAGCCTGATTTAGATACAAGTTATCGGTAAGAGAACTATTGGCAGGTGTAGATGTCATAAAAGTATATAGTAATAGAACTTACGGATGGATAAAAACTAGATGATGATACAACAACTTCTATTTTTTCTGATAGGTTGTCTTTTAAAATAATAAGCACCTTTTAAAACAATAGCAATAGCAAAAACAGCTAAATTTAGTAAAATTTGCTGATTCTTTGTTGATATTTATTTGTAAATTTATACAAATTGCAACATTTTCTCAGTAAAAACCGCATATTTGCAGCAAAAATTCCCTCCCACATTAAAAATTGCTAGAACCCTTGACTTCTCATTCAGGGTAGAGGGAATTAACATTAATATTTTCAGTGCTTTTACTTAGATCGAACCTAGTGTATTGAAGAATACAAATACAGGCAAGAAGTCTATCATGTCATCTATCTACAGATAGATTTGAGCGTAAATATTGATAATTAAGTGATTATTGGGAAAATTTAGTGTGTTCTTAGGCATAAAAAGGACAAGTTGGCTAGACTGGAGTCTAGTCCATACGTAAGATTCAATACTGTCCGGTTAATTTTTGTAACGACCATCTTGAATGTTAAGCGATGCCTGCGGCGGGCGTAGCGATCGCTACATGATTTTATTTTTTGAGATAAACTAATAAGTATTGATCTCAGACTCGATAAAAGTTGAGGTGAGATATAAATGAAAAGGAAAATAATGATGTATGTAATGTTTTTGAAGTATTCATTATCTAACTTAAAAAATAAAAAATAGGTATTAGGGAACTACTTCCCCAATACCCAGTTTTGAAGTAATTAAAAACCCTAACAGTAATCTTAAAACAGAGTTAGTTGCACACCTGCTACCTTCTTTAGACTGCTAGGAAAATCATGAATTTTGCTAATTGTGCTAGATGTAGGAGGGTAGGAATTAATAGGTTTGATAGTCGTGATAATTTGAGAAATATCACTAATCCATTCGATATCTTCCGTGCTGCGACTAAACAATTTGTCTACTATTCCTGGGTGAATATGGCATTCTTGAATACACCTTTCATCATTTAGCCAGAAATCATCATCACTGTCTTCACCATTCTCATCATTAGAAGATAATTCTGATGTATCTAAAGCAGCTTCATCTTCTTGTAAAATAGCATCAATTTCCTGCAATCGTTTGGAGACATCATCAATCCTCTCTGAATGTGGAAAAGATTGTCCTACAAGAGATTCCAATCTTGCTTTTTCAACCCTTGCATTTTCCAATTCTTCCTGCAATCTTGGTAGATATTCCGGCAATGAATCTATCATAGTATCAAGACTGATTAAAGGATGAGAACGTTGAAACTCAATACTTCCTTTTTTGTTATCAATAACCCAGGGGAAATAATACTCATTTCCACAACATTTGATGTAAACACCTAACTTATTATTACCAGGACGATAATAAGCGTACACATCAAAACCTCGGTAATTAGCAACCTTTCTTGTCGAAGTATTTTGATTCTGGAAAATCTTTTTACACTCCAGAGATATTCGTCTAGAAATTTGCGCTGCTTTTATTTCCTTAAAAACTGGCTTGATTATTTTCAAATCTTCCTGAAGCCAGTCAATCTTGCGTTCTAAATCTTGAATTTTGCGATTCCAGTTATCTATATTCCAACCCAAACTAAATTGTTGTCTTTGATGACTCCTTTGTTGAATGAGTAGAGAATTCAACTCACTACGCAAATTGGACTCCTCAATTAACAGAGAATTTCCTGTAGCCATTGACTTAATTTGAGCATAGGAATAAATCCCCTGATCACAATCTTCAACATTATCCAAATCCTCACCATTGAGGAATTTAGCCGTCATTTCCTGCTTCCATTGTAAAGTTTGCCATCTGAGAGCATCTAGACGTTCAGTAATATACCTAAATATCCACACAAAAGGTAGGGTAAAACCCATAAATTCCCCATTTCCCTGCCTGATACCTCTTCCCTCCCTTTGAGTTAAGTCAGAAGGTCGCCAAGGGGCATCTAGGTGGTGTATAGCCCATAATCCGCGACGGTGGACATTGCAACCAGTACCTAATTTCTTCGTGCTTCCCAGTAAAATACGCACCGCACCTGAATCAATTAACTCAAACAGTTTAGTCCGTTTAGATTTATTGAAATCATGGACAAACGCAATTTGTGATTCTGGAATTCCTAATGCTATAAACAGCATTTTTAAATACAAATATGTACTGTATTTATCTGGTTTAGGAATACTAGCATCACAGAATATTAATTGAGTTCCCTTGACAGTATTCGTCAGTTTCCAAATTTGCCAACTATTCCAAACACATTCATGCAACTTACTGATATCTGCTTCTTTAGTTTCCCCCAATAAGCGCATTGTTAAAGCAGCTTTTGTGAGATCCGTCGTTACCTTCAGCATATTATCAATGCTGGGTGCAACTTGCCGAGTGTAAATTTTCTCAGACCTTTTGAGAGCATCCCTAAGAAATTGTAACTGTGCTGGAGATGGGTCTACAACAACATCAATAAACTTAGGTTTTGGACGTTTTAAGACATCACCAATATTATCATTTGTGCGGAGGTCAACAAACTGATCCATCAGCCCTCGGAGAGCTTGGATATTGCAGAAACTCTTAAATCGAGTTACTACTTTATATTTACCACTAGCAGTAACTTCAGCCGAAGAAGTAGGTTCTGCAAATTGACTAGCCCATTCATCGAAAGTTTCTATTCCTAATTCTCGTAATTTAGGAAGTTGAAACATCCGCATCCAATTAAATAATTCTGCCATAGTATTGGACAGAATTGTACCCGTTGCACCAATTACTTTTCCTGTGAATTGAGAACAAGTTTCTGTGAGCATATCTCCCAGAATATGTAGAATCTTCATGTAGGTATCACTAGCACGTTGACTCCAACTTTTGGGAATACCTCTAATGTTGTACATCTTGGTAATAATCGAGAGATTCTTAAATTCATGAACCTCATCTATCACCAACATATCTGTCAAATTATCAAAATCAATGTGATTGTCTTTTCTTGTTGATGCTGTTACCTTGTTGATTTTATTTTCTAGGCTTTTTAACGCCTTTTTCAATTGTTTAGTAGTGATTCTGTCGTTTGACTCGTTTCTCAAGAAAGCTTGGAGAATTTCTTTTTCTTGATTGTGGAACGCTAATTGATAATCCTCCGATAATGCTAAACTAAAGAATTGAGAATGAGTAATGATAGTGCAATCAAAATCCCCTGTTTGAATGGCAGCAGTGAAGATTTTTCTCCCTTCGGCATCTAACTTATCAGGAACTAATAAGTTTGCCATTGGATAGAGATATCTAAAACTCTCTTCAATTTGTTTTTCAGTGCCATTCAACACAACTAACATTGGCTTATTAGCTAATCCTAACCTCCGGCATTCCATGATAGATGCAATCATGGTATATGTTTTACCAAGTCCTACATCATGGGCTAGAAAAGTGGCATTTTCTTCAAGGATTCTAGAAACACCATCTAATTGCCAATAGTTTAATTGCACATGAGGATTACTACCCGGAAGTTGGAGGTAATTACCATTATATTTTCGAGCAGAGAAAACATTAATTTGTGTGTTGTAATATGTATACAGTTCCACACATCTTTGTTGATTCTCCCAAATCCAATTTTTAAAAGCAAATTTGATAACTTCTAATTTAGCTCTGGCTTCTTCTGTTGCTTCATTAGAGGCTACAGTATTGATGGTATCCTTGCTTGCGTAAATAATGATTCTGGGGTCTTGACGATTTAATCCTTTTTCCAAAAGTTTGGCACTATCTATATAACTTGTGCCGTATTCTGTAAGGTCGTCAGAATTCCCTCCTATTGTCCAAAAAGATGTGCTAGATGAAGTAATATGAGATATCGTTACTTTAATTTTCAATATCTCTTTCGCAAACTGCTGGTAAATTTCTGGTTTAATCCAGTTTGTACCCAGCATTATGTGAATTTTCTTGTTCAAGATTTTATCTTTTTGGGAATCTGTGAGAGAATTCCAATCAATATTTGATGTTTCTAGACAAGCAAGTTTGATATCTTCTGTAGCATCTGGCAGCATTGGTAACGGTTGAACTGCTTTGAGTGCTTCTATGTTTTTTGCTAAATTAGCTGCGATTGCTTCTTGCAGTTTTCTGTAGACGTTACCAGATAAATATTGAGCCGCGAGTTCCCATTTCTGGGTATTTGGATTATAAAAGATGAGATTATCAGTATCGAGTTCCTGGATAATTTCCTCTGGAGTCAGGTGGCTAATTTCTGAGATATAATCCAAATCTAGACAACCTTTGATATTCAGCGAATGTGTTAAAGCATCTTGGGCTGAATTAACTTTTGTGGGAGCAGAATATGAACGACAGACTCGTTTAGAGAAAATATCAGCTAATTTGTAATTGCTCTTTTCTAGAGTTCTGACTAAATAATAGTTGGGGTCTTTTCCCAAATGGATTAGGTTGTGCTTACTATTGATTCTGCCCCATTTACGAATAAATGAGTTATAGCTGTTTTTAAGTTCTTGTTGGAGTTGTGTTAATTCCTCATCATTTACTGTTTGTTGGGCATTGATGACTTTTATTAAACAGCTACGGAGTTGCCAAAAATCTTCAATTCGATTTCTCTCTACTGTTTCTACTAAAACTAAATGGCTTTTCGCTCTTTGATAAATTTGGTTTTCATGAATACAAAAAGCCATTTCTTTAATATGTTGCAGTTCAGGGGGAACTAACCGTAGTTCTTCAGTTTCCTTTCTAGGAGAGTAGTTTACATTGAGAGGTATTTTGCACAGGGATTCAGATAAATCTCTACCATCATCTAAGAGGGCAAAACCTTCACCGTACAGTTTATTAATGCTTGGTGTACCTAATAAGTGATGTACATGAGGATAGATTCTCTGTTGTAAATGTGTGTATTGGGGAGATTTTTGCAGTTGGTTTTGATAATATTTATCAAAACTTCTGCCTTGAAATTCACTCAAGAAATATTCGTTGAGATGAGCTTTAGTTTTGTCACCTTCATTACCCCAATCTTGAGGAATAATTTGCACTTCTTGAGTATTTATCCATTTTGATGTATTAGCATGACGAGGATTTTTTACTCTTTGAAAGATTAGTAGAATGGGACTAACTTGAGTTATAGCTATGGTGTTAAATACTCCACTAGGAAGTCTTACGGCTGTTACCAGTTCTAGTTTTTGTCCTAACCAAGCCCGGAACTTTTGAGAACTGGGAGCATCTAAAGTGTAGGTAGAAGTAATGACTGCGATTAACCCTTCCTCTCTCACTAAGTCGGCAGATTTGGCTAGAAAATAGTTATGGATATTGACTCCGAGAAAGTTATATTTTGAGTCATTTACTCCATAGTCACCAAAGGGAAAATTCCCACATACCAAATCAAAATATCCTTCGGGGAAGCTGACTTTTTCAAAGCCCTGATTATAGATTTGAGCTTCGGGATATAAATGTTTGGCTATAGTAGCGGGTGTTTTATCTAATTCAATGCCAAATAGTTTTGAGTTGCAGCGTATATCTTCTGGCATTAATCCAAAGAATAAACCAGTACCGCAAGCTGGTTCTAAGATTCTGCCTCCTGTAAATCCTATGCGCGATAGCATTTCCCAAATACTACGGATGATTTTTGGTTCTGTATAATGGGCATTTAATATGCTACTGGCAGCGTTATTAAATTCATTTTGTTCCAGTAAAGTTAGCAATTCTTTTTGTGCTTTACCAACCCATCTGGTTTGTGGATTTAAACTAAATATTTCAGGTAAACAACCCCATCCATTGAATTTGGCTAATATTTGTAGTTGTTCTTGGGTGGGAGTAGTGTTGAGTGTTTGCAGGGTAATAATTGCCTGTTTATTGTTTTCCCATCTTTGTTGGGGTGTGGCTTTTAATTCTGATTCTATTGTTGAATTGATTGTAAACATATTCCATTTCCAAAAAATAGTTTTGGTAATGGGCGCATAGCGCAAATTTACGATTTAAATATGTTATAGATATTCGCATTCAAGTCAAGTATGGGCAGTAATAATTGAACGCAGATAAACGCAGATGATTTGGGAGCATCCCAAATGTGTAAGTTTATTTTTTGTCTGATGTCAAGACATGAAATGAACTAACCACGAAGGAGCGAAGGACACGAAGGTAAGAAGCAAGAAGAGAGTTTTCAGATACTTATTCTGCTTTTTTGTAAAATTGTGATGATTCCGATGATTTTGTACTTCATTAGACTAGGAAATGCTATATGTGCATCTTTAAAGTAAAATGATATCAGAGAAAAAATATAGCTTACATTCGTTAGTAAGCCATATCATTTATAAATAATTTGTGAACATTTATGGTTGAAAAAATTACATTAACAGGTTGAAAAACTTGAGAATTTGAATGTTGAACAGTATTAAATATGCCTCCAAAAGTTCTTACTAATTGTTTTTAAGCTGACAACTTTCCTGTCATTACCAGATTCTGCTGTATTTTCACCTTGAACAGATTCAGTTGCCAATAAAGAGTTTAGTAGTGATAGTTGATGGTCTACGTCTCCTACATGACGGTATATTAAGGAGGGGATTATTTTCATGCCCAAAGGTGTAGGGACAATTTTGAGATATTGGTTTAATGTCTCTAAATAATTGCTATTTGCAAATTGTCTTTCAGCTACATAAGGACGTAATATTTCTAATAATTGAATAGCTTTTTTAATTTCCGAAGAATCAGAAGTATGATCGATTTGAGGCTGGCTTTCTCGGTAGCCTTTCATTTTCTTTTCAGCAACGAGATTGTGAAATTTAGAAACTGCTTGTTGAAAATTACCAAATGAGTGAACTTTTTGTTGAGATTTGTAGCCTACTCGACCCCATTCAACAGTTAAATTTTCTTGCTCAACTTTAGCACTCCAGAACTTATTGCTATTCTGGGCAGCATCTACGAATACTAAATATATTTCCATGATGATTACAACGATATTTCATGGTGGTAAACCGCTAAAAACTCCAATTGGTATTTAGCGGTTTAGTGATTTATGGCTTACTTGACTACTGAAAGCGATAGCGAAGCGCTGCTGCAAGCAGTTCGCTTACTTCTGTGCCGGAGGCAATCTAATTGGTACGGAATTTAGAGGTACGAAGACTTCTCTTGGAAACCTGCACAGGACTAGAAGCTGGTCGTGCCACCTTTGACCAAGACTGCATCCGCTCAACAGCAGCAGCATCTTGAACAGCTAAAGGCGTAATATTTCGCTGGCAATTTTCTAAATCAGCTAGTGTCACCTGCTGCGGTCTTTCCTCATCAAAAGCCAGTAGTGCGGCTTCTGAGGCTAGAGTTTCCAATTCAGCACCGCTAAACTTGCTGGTACTAGCAGCGATCGCTTCCAGATACTCTTCAGGAACTTTTATACCGTAGCGTCCCAGATGAATCCTGAGAATTTGACAACGTTCTATTTCTGTGGGTAGATCAACAAAGAAATTCTCATCAAACCGTCCTTTGCGCTTAAACTCAATTGGTAAAGCAGTTGGGTCATTACAGGTTGCCACCACAAACACCCCTGCTGTACACTCAGACATGAAGGTGAGGATATTTCCTAAAATCCTTTGCGAAACCCCAGAAGTATCGCCATTAGCGGAAAGTGCCTTCTCAACTTCATCAATCCAAAGGACACAGGGAGCGATCGCTTCAGCCGTACTGAGTGCGCGGCGGACATTACCTTCAGATTCTCCCACTAGGCTACCAAGCATTGAGGCAATGTCTAGTTGCAACAATGGAAGATTGAGGATGGTGGCAATATTCTTCGCTACTATTGATTTACCTGTCCCCGGTGGTCCCGCTAGTAGCACTCCTTTAGGTTGGGGTAAATTGAGCGATGCCTTCGGCGAGCTTCGCTAACGCGCTTCTTGGGAAAATAACCGACGACGGCGTTGCAGCCAATCCCGTAGTAAATCCAGACCGCCAAAAGGTATTGTTGTGGGTTTACCCAGTTCAATACCCATTTGAGCCAATAGCCGGGTTTTGTATTCGACAACCAAGGAAATGACTGTAGCATCAATCACAATGCCTTGAGAAGTTAATCGTTCCTTCACAGTCAACCGCAGGAAGTCGCTGATTTCTTCCAAAGTTAGTCCTAATGCTGCTCTTGCCAAGGTTTCTTTATCTTCAGTGGTCAGAGAAACTGTAAAATTCACCTCTTGCTCACTGGCAGATTCTTGCAAATAGAGCAAATATGATTCTAAGTGGTCTTGAATTTGCTCAATGCTGGGTAAAGGAACTTCACAGCAAGGAATAAGCCTCAATAAAGATTCATGCAGTTGAATGTTTTGACCCAGAAGTACAATGCGCTTTTCAGTTGGTTTGAGACGATGGTACAAGTTTTTGACTCTCGTGAGAATTTCCCAACTCAATTGCAGGGAATTTTTACCCACAAAAGGGTGAATATCTCCCAAGACGAAAACCCCATTCCCCTCGAAATTGTTGATGTACTCGAATACATATATTAAAGGGTCTATGTGAGGATTATTCCTAAAAATAATGTCTACATTATTGAAGCAGTTTATGAAAGAAAAGAAACCACGATAGAAGTTAATAATAGAATCGCCGCGATTGATATATGACTAAACTGTTGAAAAGAGAATAATAT
>NZ_JADEWA010000684.1:0-1893 GCF_015207865.1 Dolichospermum sp. LEGE 00246 | reverse complement strand
CCACTCCCCACTCCCCACTCCCCAATAACGATAGAATTAAAATATATTGTTCACTATCAAGCCATCAAAAACCATGCCGTCTGATATTGCTGTCGAGAAGAAAAAATTAAAAAATCCACCTTTGCAAATGCACTACTTAGGCGATCGCGTTTTGCGTCAACCGGCAAAGCGGGTTACTAAAATAGATGACGAACTCCGCCAACTAGTGCGCGAAATGCTGCAAACTATGTATAGCTCAGATGGCATTGGTTTGGCTGCACCTCAAGTTGGCATCAATAAACAACTTATCGTTATTGACTGCGAACCAGATCAACCTAATCATCCGCCACTAGTGTTAATTAATCCTACCATTAAACAGGTTAGCAGTAAGCTCTGTGTGGCTCAGGAAGGGTGCTTAAGTATTCCTAATGTCTTTCTAGATGTAAAACGTCCAGAAGTGGTAACAATCGCCTATAAGGACGAATATGGTCGTCCCCAAACCTTAACAGCAGGTGATTTACTCGGTCGCTGTATTCTTCACGAATTGGATCACCTTAATGGTGTGGTATTTGTAGATCGTGTAGAAAATTCCTTGACTTTAAACGAAGAGTTATCTAAAAATGGCTTCTCGTATCAGGCAGTGAAACCAGTAGTATAGGGTGGTCTAGTAGTGTATTTAACTCCAAAAAGCGGTTTATTTTTAGGTGGTGCTTGTGTTGCAGCGATCGCCGCTGTTGGTTCAGTTTTTGAATTGAGTTATGGAGAACCAGATTTTGGTGTCCCAACCACTGCCATTATCCTAGCTTTGAGCATTCCTCTCACCGTATTCTTTTTTATTGCCGCAGTGAGAGATGCACGAGATAATATAGGATAAGCATCAGGTATATGAAAAAGGTAAGAGGATGAATGAGGAATGCACACTTCACCCTTTTACCTTTTATTTTTTACTAAGTAATTGATGATTATAAATCATGAAAATTCAACTAAAACCAGAAACTGAAGAACTGATCCAGTCCTATATTGCCACAGGTCATTATACCAATGCCGACGATGTGATAATTAAAGCACTTAAAGTGTTATCCGAGTGGAAAAAAGAGGATCAGGAATGGGAACAAGAAACACGCAAAAAAGTCGCTGTAGGACTTGCCCAAATTGACCGAGGTGAAGTGGTTAGTAGTGATGTTGTTATGGCTAGATTACAAGAAAAAATTAGAATTGCTCGTGAGAATAAAAAATAATGGAGTATATTCTGCATTAAGAGGTATTCCCATTGATAGTTATATAATTTTTTATCGGTTATTAGAAAATAGTATTGTCATTGTTCGAGTGGTTAGTGGGTATAGAGATATAGAATCTTTATTTTTGGATTTAGATCAATAAAATAGAATCATGCTACCAACTTCTACCCCCATACTCCGACTTTCCCAAGGACATCTAAACTTACTCGCAGTTTGTCCCCGTAAATTCCAACATAGCTACTTAGAACAACTAAATACTCCTCTAGATCCTAAACACGAAGAATATCAAATTTTAGGTAGTCGGTTTCACTTGCTTATGCAGCAGCGAGAAATGGATTTACCTATTAATAAATTACTACAAGCAGATCCTCAATTACAAAATTGGATGACTGACTTTAGCAAAATTGCTCCAGAAATATTTATAACTAATATTGATAATCAAACTTTTCGAGAAAGCGAACATTATCGAACATTACAAATTGGTAATTATCTCCTGACTGTCATTTATGATTTATTAATTGCTGACCAAAATCAAGCTCAAATTCTCGACTGGAAAACCTATCCCCAACCACCAAAAAGAGAAACATTAGCTGAAAATTGGCAAACAAAACTTTATCTGTACGTCATGGCAGAAACTAGCAACTATTTATTAGAAAATATTTCCCTAACCTACTGG
>NZ_JADEWA010000683.1:0-1893 GCF_015207865.1 Dolichospermum sp. LEGE 00246 | reverse complement strand
CCTAACCCCCCTTCCCTACCAGGGAATGGGGTTTTCAAAGCCTCTCCCCGCGTCGGGGAGAGGTTTGGAGAGGGGTCAATTTATACATTCAAAACTTTTCAAACACCCTCTTAGATTCAATCTCTCAAAACTCACCAAAAGTACCGCCTAATTCTTGCTGTAAGCGATACAAAATAGTATTTTTATCAACTTGTGACAAAATTTCCTGAATGACAGTATTAGCCCCCAATTGTCCCCAAGTACAGCCTTTTTCTAGATATAACTGGGCGGCTTTACCGACTGTATAAGCACCATAACCGGCAATTCCACCTTGGGCGATAGCACTCCCGAAAAAAGTAGTAATATTAAAGGGATTATCACCACTGGCGATCGCTGCGGCACTTTTACCTAAGCCTAATATAAGACTGCTGCCAATTTCACTTAATAATAAACCACCGGAACTAAATAAAATTGTTTTTAATAATTCACTGGCTTCATAGCTAGTCATGGGTAAACCATACAATTTAGCTAATGCCCGAATTAAAGCTAAATCGGTAATTAAACCACCTATTATATCTAAAAAAGCAATGGGATTTAAGCCAATGGCTAGGGCTTTATATTGGCTAAACCTCCAAATAATATCTTCTGCTTCTTTTTCGCGGATATGAACGGTTTTTTGGGCGATATTTTCTTCGGATTCTCTAGCTTGAATGAGTGCATTTAAAGCTAAAAGAGATCGTCCTTCTCGATTTAATATATTTAAGATTGTTTGCTTTAATTCATCTACTTGCGGTGGTGGTGTTTCCCATTCAGAAGTAACGCTTCCATCTGCATATTCTACTCTCACTTCCATTGGTGCAGGTTCAGCCGATATCATGACAATTTCATCGGGTAACAATGGCTGATTTTGGGTATTTCCTGCCCCTAATTGTTGAAGATTTTTATAAATTGCATTTTTATCTGTATCGGGATATAAATCAATTTTATTAAATACCAAAATTAAAGGTTTTTGGGCTTGACGTAATTCCAATAATCCTTGATATTCAGTTCTCGTAATATCCCCAGAAACCACGAACAAAATTAAATCAGCTTGACGCGCTACGTCTCGTGCCATTTGCGCCCGTGAATCTCCGGCAATCTCATCTAAACCGGGAGTATCAATTAATTCGACTAATACCTTATCTCCTGGTTTCCAAGGTACAGAACGTGGCGATTGAGTGACACCATTTAGGGGTCCGGTTTGCAGAATTTTTTCTCCTAATAAAGAATTTAATACTGCTGATTTTCCCCGACTGACTAAACCAAAAGCCGCAATTCTGATGACATTGGCATCTAATTTATTGAGTGTGGCATTTAAAGTTTCTATTTCTGGTTTTAGCAACCTTGCTAATTCTGGATTTGCGGCTAGTTGTCCCGATTTACGGAGATATCCATACCAAGATAATGCTTGTCTGAGACTAGCACGGGCGCGATTTAAATGTGTTTCTTGTAGGTTACGAGTCATAGGATTTTGGATTCTGTATTTTCAGATCCCCGACTTCTTAAAGAAGTCGGGGATCTAATTAATGCCGATAATTTGCGGTTCGGGTATTGGTTGTCCGTCTTCTAAATAAGATGAAATCAGCATTTCTAAAACTTCTTGGGCATTTTTTAAAGCCTCTTCATAAGTGTCTCCATGAGTACAAGGCTGCATGACATCTGTAAAATCTGGTAATGAAACTACATAACATTCATCTTCCTTAGACCATTGAATAATAATTGTATATTTCATTCCTCTGATTCCTCCTTTTCTTCTGTTTCTATTTTATTCAATTCTACTATTGCTTCATTAACTTGCTTCTCTAAGAGGGTGTTTGAGAAGTTTTTAATGTATAAACAAACCCCTCTCCAAACCTCTCCCCGAAGCGGGGAGAG
>NZ_JADEWA010000682.1:0-1910 GCF_015207865.1 Dolichospermum sp. LEGE 00246 | reverse complement strand
ATATATTATAAACCTGGAAAAACAAAAAATTAACTCCAATTTTAATTTTACATGATTTGTTATCATCCTCAAAGCCGATATGAAAAGCCAGAATGCTTATCAGGACGATAACTCCAATCATAGCTGACGATAGTTATCAATTTTATCCCCGAATAAAAAAGTAAGTAGTCATACTAAAACCAACAACAATCACAAATATCCGCACAAAGCGAGGGTCTAATCTCCGCGCATAATGAGCGCACAAATAACCACCAAGAGAACCACCCACAGCCATTAAAATAGCTTGATACCAAGCAATTAAACCAGCGAACATAAAAGGAAAAATAGCGATACCGTTAATACAACTACCAAGAAAAGATTTAAAAGCATTCATAGTGTGAATATTTTTAATACCTAAAAAACTTAAAGTTGCTAACATTAAAATTCCTAAACCTGCACCAAAGAAACCACCATAGATAGATATTGCTAATTGTGCAATCACGAGAATTAATAAAGGTGGAGATTGAGATTCTGATGATTTCTTGCTTTGAAATTGTAACCACATTTTCAAGGGTTCGCTAAATGTAAATATCAGCGTTGCTGAAAGTAACAGATAAGGAAGTAGCTGTTTAAACATATCCGCTGATGTATATAGCAAAATAACAGAGCCAATTCCCCCACCAATTAAACTGGTAATACATAGTATCAAAAGCTGTCGTCGCGGGATGTGCAAATTGTGACGATATGCTCCTGCACTGGCCATAGCTGCAATCCATAAAGCAGTATTATTTGTGGCATTAGCTGTAATTGGCGATATACCAGTAAATATCAAGGTGGGAAATGTAATAAAACTACCACCACCCGCTACAGCATTAAGCGATCCGGCAATGAACGCGGTACTGAAGAGAAGCAAGCTATGGACAAGTGTTAAATTGTTGGGCATTTTGGCTCTGCATTTTGAGAAGAATGTTTGCTAAAAGACTTGTTTTTTAGTAAAAACTATGGAATACTTCTAAATATAATACGCTAATTCGACCAATAAACCGTAGTTAATTAAAAACCCTGGTAGTTTGCCAGTTAAAAAATGTAAGTTGTAGGAGTGAAATTGCTTCACTTCTATCTTTGGCTGTCATTCAACTTGTAATTTTTGCAATTAACCAAAAATTCAAACAAATCTCAATCAAGGAAGGAACTAAATGAGTAACATTCAACTTTATTACACTAAAGGTTCTACTTTCTCCCAAAGAACCCGTGTAGTGTTGCTAGAAAAGGGAATTGATTTTACACCCATTGAAATTGATTTACAGAATAAACCAGAAGCTTTTACCCAAGTTTCTCGCTATGGTAAAGTTCCAGCCATCAAACATGGAGATGTGGAAATATATGAATCTACAATTATCAATGAATATTTAGAGGAAGTATTTTCCAAACCAGCTTTGTTACCTCATGATCCTGCTAAAAAAGCAGTTGCCAGAATTTGGATTGACTATGCTAATACTCGTTTAGTCCCAGCCTTTAATAAATTGCTGCGTGGTAAAGATACACAGGAACAAGAACTGGGACGGAGAGAGTTTTTAGAGTCTCTTTTGTATATTGAGGAAGAAGGATTAGGTAAGCTATCTGGCAATGGTCTTTACTGGTTAGGAGAAAATCTGAGTTTAGTTGATATTAGCTTCTATCCTTGGTTTGAAAGATTACCAGTTTTAGAAAAATTCCGTAATTTTACATTGCCATCAGAAACACCCCGTTTGCATCAATGGTGGGAGAATTTGCGACAACGGGAATCCATTCAACAAGTTGCTAATCCTACAGAATTTTATGCAGAAAGATTTGCTAAAATTCTTGGTTTAACAGTCATAACGGCGTAAAATGCAGTTTTTGAAATTACTTTAATATTACTGTTAATTAAAGTAAGTTCACTAATAATGAAT
>NZ_JADEWA010000094.1:0-14072 GCF_015207865.1 Dolichospermum sp. LEGE 00246 | reverse complement strand
CTGATAAATATATTTATCTCTGTGTCCTCTGTGTCTCTGTGGTTCGATAAAAAATAAAAAAATCAACTTTAATATAAACTTATGAATGATCTACTAAAACAACTAGAAAACCTATCACCAGAAAAACGAGAATTAGTTCTACAAAAACTAAAAAAGCAACAACAAACCCCACTTCTCAACCCAGTATCACGAGAAAAACCCCTTGCTCTCTCCTTTGCTCAACAAAGACTATGGTTTATTGACCAACTAGAAGGCGAAAATTGTGTTTATAACGTGCCATTTTTCTGGCAAATTAGCGGGTGTTTAAATATTAGTGCTTTAGAAAAAGCCATTTTAGAAATTGTCCAACGTCACGAAATTTTACGCACTAGCTTTTCTGTTGTTGATGAGTCACCCATACAAGTAATTCATGCTCATCCTGCACTTAAAATAGAGGTATTAGACTGGCGACAAGTACCAGCAACAGACCAGGTAAGTAAAGTACAACAGTTAGTGATAGATGAATTACAACAGCCATTTGACTTATCAAAACTTCCTTTGTTGCGGGTAAAATTACTACAACTAGCTGATGCCTGCGGCGAGCGAAGCTATCAATCTCATCTATTACTATTGGTTATTCATCACATAGTTTGTGATGGGTGGTCAATGGATATTTTCCGCCGAGAATTGTTTACTCTTTACACCGCTTTTTGTAATGGAGAATCTTCTCTTTTACCCCCATTATCTCTACAATATGCTGATTTTGCTCACTGGCAAAGGTCATATTTACAAGGAGATAATTTAAACAAACAACTCAATTACTGGCAACAACAACTAGCAGAAATTCCCCCTTTATTTGAATTACCTACAGATCATCAACGTCCATCAGTTCAAAGTTTTAGGGGACGTAGTGAATTTATCCAAATTGATCTAGATTTAACACAAAAATTAAAGCATTTAAGTCAGGAGTCAGGAACTACTTTGTTTATGACTTTACTGGCAGTATTTACGCTATTATTATCGCGCTACAGTGGACAAGAGGATATTGTAATTGGTTCAGCGATCGCCAATCGCAACCGTAGAGAAATAGAACCATTAATTGGCTTTTTCGTCAATACTTTGGCTTTGCGTACCAACCTGGAAGGGAATCCCAGTTTCTTAGAATTACTACAAAGAGTAAAGCAAACCACTTTAGATGCTTACGACCATCAAGATTTACCATTTGAGAAATTAGTTGATGAACTGGGATTAGAGCGATCGCTTGCTCATCATCCCCTATTTCAAGTCGCTTTTGGTTTACAAAGTGGAACTCCCGAAACACTTTTAATTCCTGGTTTAACTCTCACCCGCTTTGAGTGGGAAAACACCACAACATTCTTTGATTTATCCTTAATTTTCCGGGAAACTCCTCAAGGTTTAACTGGAGAGTGGGAATATGCAACTGATTTGTTTGCAGAGACAACTATTCAAAGGATGGTGCGCCATTTTGAGGTTCTGCTCCAGCAAATTATTGATAATCCCCATCAATCAATTAATACTCTATCTTTGCTGACTCCAGATGAAATTCAGCAACTACAAACATGGAATCATACACAAACAGAATATCCTCAAGATAAAACTCTTGTTGACTTATTTGAACAGCAAGTTATTAAGAATCCTAATAATTTAGCTGTAGTTTTGGCATCTGAAAGTCTAACTTATCAACAGTTAAATGCAAAAGCGAACCAACTAGCTAATTACTTAATTGAAAATTACCCAATACAACCAGATACCTTAATCGGTATTTCTGTGGAACGTTCTTTGGAAATGATTGTTGGTATTTTAGGGATTCTGAAAGCTGGTGGTGCTTATGTACCCATTGATATCAACTATCCCCAAGAACGAATTGAGTTGATGTTAGAAGATTCTGGAGTATCGGTTTTATTAACTCAAAGTTGTTTAGTAGATAAGTTACCTTTAGATAGTTTACAAAATCCTGTTGAAGTTGTTTACTTAGATGAAGAACTAGACAAATACTCATCACCAATTGTCAACTGTCAATTGTCAACACTTCGACTTCGCTCAGTGACCACTGTCAATTACAATAATTTAGCTTATGTGATTTATACTTCTGGTTCTACTGGAAAACCCAAGGGGGTAATGATTGAACATCAAGCGATTGTTAATTTGGCTTTAGCTTGGGGTGAAAGTTTTCAAGTTCAAAATCACAGTCGCTTGCTACAATTTGGGTCTTTTAGTTTTGATTTATCTATTGGTGAAATTGCAACTGCTTTATCAGCAGGTGCTTGTTTATATTTAGGCAATAAAGATACTTTATTACCTGGTGAAAGTTTAGTTGATTTTTTAACTAAACACAAAATTACTCATGGCTTTTTATCTCCTTCGGCTTTATCTGTCTTACCAAAAGTGAGTTTCCCAGATTTACAATATCTGGCTGTTGGTGGAGAGGCTTGTTCGGCTGAATTGGTAAGTCAGTGGGGAACAGAACAACATTTATACAATTGTTATGGTCCGACAGAATCTACTGTGACGGCTGCTATTTATCTTTGTCAACCTAATAGTCAGATAAACAGCAAAAAACCACCAATCGGTAAACCATTACCTAATATCCGTATTTATATTTTAGATGCCAATAATCAACTATTACCCCCTGGTATCCCTGGTGAATTGTGTATTGCAGGAATAGGTTTAGCGCGGGGTTATCTTCATCGTCCTGATTTAACAGCCACAAAATTTATTGATATTAATTTATTTGGTAAATCTGAACGGATTTATAAAACCGGTGATTTAGCTAAATGGAATAATGAAGGATATTTAGAATATTTGGGTCGCATTGATGAACAAGTAAAATTACGGGGTTTTAGAATTGAACTGGGTGAAATAGAATCACTATTATTACAACATCCATCAGTTAAAGAAGCTGTGGTGATTTTATATGAAACTGATAACAATCTCAGGTTAATTGCCTATGTTACAGAGTCAGAAAAAACCGCTGGCTTGGCATTTAATGGGGTAACTGAACTGAGAGAATACCTCAAAAATCGCTTGCCCAATTATATGATTCCTAGCCAGATTATGGTTTTGGAAAACTTGCCCTTGACTGCTAATGGAAAAATAAACCGTCGTGCATTACCAGCACCAAACACAGCCACTGCTGCTGATTTGGAAATACCAGTAACTCCCACAGAAGAACTACTCGCTAGTTTATGGCAAAGTTTATTAAAAGTTAACTCTGTTGGTCGTTCTGATAACTTCTTTGAATTAGGTGGAAATTCCCTGTTAGCAACTCAATTAGTTGCCCGCATTCGTGATATTTTCAGGGTAGAAGTACCTGTTCGTAAGATATTTGAGCAAAGCATTTTATCTGAGTTGGCGAGGGAAATTGATAAAGCATCTGCGAGTGTGGCTTTACCTCCCATTTCCCCCCAGTTAGAAAATGAACCAAAAACTCTGTCTTTTGCCCAATCAAGACTTTGGTTTATCGCTCAACTGGAAGCGACAGGAACTTCTTCTACCTATAATATGCCATTCGCATACGAATTGAATGGCAAACTCAATGTAGATGCTCTAACTCAGAGTTTAACTTATTTACTACAACGTCATACGAGTTTACGCAGTTATTTTCCGGCTTTGGCGGGAGAGCCACAAGTAGTAGTTAGAAGTATAGAAGATATAGAAGTGTTGGCAATCGCCAACTTACAAGAACTCGATCCCCACACACAAGCGGAAATCTTACAAAAATTAGCTGATAACCATGCTCAAGAACCCTTTGACTTAAATACTGGACCCCTGTTCAAAGCCAAACTAGTGCAACTCAGCCCCCAGAAAAATGTCCTGCTGATAAATATGCACCACATTATTAGTGATGGTTGGTCAATGGGTGTATTTAAGCGGGAATGGGAAAAAGCATACACCGCTTTTGCAGTCGGTTCTACTCCCAACTTATCACCGTTACCGATTCAGTATAGTGATTATGCAGCTTGGCAACGCAATTGGTTACAAGGGGAGACTTTAGCAAGTCAGGAAAATTATTGGAAACAACAACTAGGCGATGCACCCAGGTTATTAGAGTTACCTACAGATCATCCCCGTCCAGCGCAACAAAGTTACCAAGGTGGGCGTGAAGAATATTGTTTGAGTCAAGAACTAACTCAGAAGCTTAAAAACTTGAGTCAAGAACAAGGGGTGAGTTTATTTATGACCCTGTTGACTGCTTTCAATATCTTACTATCCCGTTACAGCCGCCAAGAGGATTTATGTGTTGGTAGTGCGATCGCTAACCGCACTCATAGCCACACAGAAGGGTTAATTGGCTTTTTTGTCAACACCTTAGTATTGCGAAGCAAAATCAAGCCAGAACAAGGATTTATTAATTTACTCCAACAAACCCGTCAAACTTGCTTAGATGCTTATGCTCATCAAGATATTCCCTTTGATTATTTGGTAGAAAAACTACAACCAGAACGCAGCCTCAGCCATAATCCCTTATTCCAAGTGATGATGGTGTTGCAAAACGCGGCGGGGGCTGGGGTGAATGTGAGTTTACCAGGGCTTGATATTCAATACTTGGAACAAAGTTTCCCCTTTGCCAAGTTTGATATACTGCTGGATTTGTGCGAAAGGGATGAGCAACTAAATTGTATGTGGGAATATGCCACAGATTTATTTGAGGCATCAACCATTAGACGCATGGCGGGACATTTTGAAGTTTTGCTGACAGCAATTACCCAAAATCCCCAACAGCCGATTTATCAGCTACCTATCACCACTTCAGCAGAAGTTCAACAACTGCTAATCTGGAATCAAACTGACACAGATTACCCTCAGAACCAAACATTGGTAACTCTGTTTGAACAACAGGTAGCAAAAACACCCGATCAGATTGCAGTTGTGTTTGCAGATCAAAGCCTGAGTTATCAAGAACTCAATCAAAAAGCTAATCAACTGGCGCATCATCTCTTGCAACTCAAAAGCATATCTGATAACCCACTGATGGCGATTTGCATTGATCGTTCCTTGGAAATGCTCATCGGTATCTTTGCTATCCTCAAAGCCAGTGGAGCTTATGTACCGATTGATCCGAGTTATCCCCAAGAACGCATTCATTTAATGCTCGAAGATAGTAATGCGGCGGTATTGCTAACAACTAAATCCCTGAAAAAGCAACTTCCTTTAGAAAAGCTGAAAAATACTGCTCAAGTAGTGTTTTTGGATGAACAAACATGGACTCAACAGCCAACAAATAATCCCCATCCCATCAGCATTAATAATGATTTAGCTTATATAATTTATACCTCTGGTTCTACAGGGCGACCTAAAGGAGTGGCGATCGCCCATTCTAGTCCCGTAGCCTTTGTAAAATGGGCGCATTCAGTCTTTAGTGCAGAACAGCTTGCAGGTGTCTTAGCTTCAACCTCAATTTGTTTCGATCTCTCCATTTTTGAAATTTTTGTTCCCCTGACTCAAGGTAGTAGTGTGATTTTGGTAGAAAATGCACTCTACATTGAGCAAGCACGTCAGAGTCCTGTACCGATAACTTTGATTAATACTGTACCGAGTGCGGCGGCGGAACTGCTGAATATGAATGCTATTCCCGCAAGTGTACAGGTAATTAATTTAGCTGGTGAACCATTAAAAAATAGTTTGGTACAGGCTTTATATCAAAACACATCTGTCAGAGAAGTTTACAACCTCTATGGACCGTCTGAAGACACAACTTACTCTACATTTACGAAAGTTGCCAAAAATGCCCAGCATGAACCAACTATAGGTCAAGCGATCGCTAACACTCGCATCTACATTTTAGATAAATATAATCAACCCCTGCCCCCTGGTATTCCTGGAGAACTTTGCATTGCAGGTGCAGGTTTAGCACAGCGTTATTTACATCGTCCTGAAACTACCGCCGAAAAATTTCTGAACGTGGAATTATTCGGCAAAACTGAGCGAATTTATAAAACTGGTGATTTAGCTCGGTGGCTACCTGATGGTAATCTGCAATACTTAGGACGGATTGATTACCAAATCAAACTGCGGGGTTTCCGTATTGAATTAGGTGAAATTGAAGCATCTTTACTCAAACATTCCAAAATTCAGGAAGCGGTTGTTTTGGTGCGGGAAGATAGCGAACACGATTCCTACGGAGCGCTTCGCTATCAACATCTGGTAGCTTATGTCGTCCCTACAACGGAAGGCGACCATATCAACCAAAGTGAACAGATAAAATTGTGGGAACAAGTATTTAATGATAGCTACACTCAGCAACCAAACCCAACCGATGATCCAACTTTGAATCTCGCAGGTTGGAAGGATAGCTACACAGGAAAACCCATTCCCCAGTCGGCCATGCAAGAATGGCGCGATATAACAGTTGAGCAAATTTTAGAACTTGCACCCAAACGAGTTTGGGAAATTGGTTGTGGAACAGGGATGTTATTGTTTAAAGTTGCATCCCATTGTCAGCATTACCTGGGGACAGATTTTTCATCCAGCGGATTGCAGTATATTGAACAATATCTCAAACAGCAATCTCTCCAAAACAAAGTTACTTTAAAACAAAGTGCCGCTAACCAGTTTGAGGGCATTGAATCCAATACTTATGACTTGGTAATCATCAATTCTGTAATTCAGTATTTCCCTTCTTTGGATTACTTGTTGTCAGTCATCGAAGGGGCGATCAAAACTGTAAGTAATCAGGGAAAAATCTTCATGGGAGATGTGCGAAATCTACATTTATTGGAGGCTTTCCATACCGCAGTAGAATTTTATCGCGCTCCTGATAAATTATCAATTCAGGACTTACGCCAACAAATTCAAAAAAGCATCTGCAACGAAGGCGAATTACTGATTGATCCTGATTTCTTTATCGCCCTTAAACAAAAATTTCCCCGGATTAGTCACGTAAAAGTTCAATTGAAACGGGGTTACAGCCATACGGAAATGAGCCGTTTTCGTTATGACGTTGTTCTATATTTGGATCAAACAGAAACTTCTGTTACCGAAACCCAATGTTTAGATTGGCAAGAACAGCAGTTAAATATAAAAACAATTGAGAGAATTTTAACAACTGAGCGACCGGATTTATTAAGCATTAAATATATTCCGAATGCGCGGCTCACTTCAGAAATGGCGTTGTTAGAAAAAATTACTCAGATAGATGGTCAGGTTTCCGACTTAAAAGCTGTTATTGCCCAAGTCAAATCAGGCATCGAACCGGAAGCATTCCTAGATTTAACGCAAGATTTACCTTACACACCTTTTATTCAATACACTTCTACCAGTTTTGCCTATTACGATGTTATTTTCCAAAGGAATATTCCTGGAAAAGAGCAAATACCAAGATTTAATCAAAGTAAAAATTGGCGACAGAAACCTTGGCAACATTACGCCAATCAACCGTTACAATATCGCACCAATCAAGTTGACCCAGCATTACTAGAAGAATGGCGGTATTTTCTAGGAAAAAATCTCCCTGATTATATGATTCCTAGCCATTTTGTTGTTTTAGAAAAACTACCACTAACACCCAATGGCAAAGTAGACCGTAAAGCATTACCAGCACCAGGTAAAACAGTGGTAGCTACAAACATTGAATTACCTATAACAGAAACAGAAAAATTGCTGGCTCAACTTTGGGCAAAACTGCTGAAATATGAGGTCATAGCCCGACAAGATAACTTCTTCAACTTGGGAGGACATTCTTTATTAGCTACCCAACTTTGCTACCGCATTCGTGACACTTTCAAAGTAGAACTGCCACTGCGTCAAGTATTTGAGTCTCCTACTATCATTGACTTGGCAAATTATATAGATAGCTGCATTTGGGTTAATTCGACAACCACAGATATACAACCTTTAAACTCAGACGAAGAGGAAATTGAACTATGACCATAACACAAAATCAGCAAATAGTTTCTTTAATGCTTCGTTTGCAGAACATGGGCTGCCGAATTTGGGCTGAAGATGATAAGTTACGGATTCGTACTAGCAAAAATGCCCTGACTGCGGAACTGAAGCAGGAAATTCAAAACCACAAAGCAGAGATTCTCACCTTCTTGAAAGCTGCTAAAACACAAGCTGTGATCACCGCAGAAATTCCGGCTTTAAGTGCTGACTCTCCCAAGCTTCCGTCCTTTGCTCAACAACGTCTCTGGCTATTAGCACAACTCCAAGGGTCATCAGCTACTTACAATATGCCGATCGCTTTACAACTGAACGGCAACCTGAATATTGATGCCCTACATTCTAGTTTGGCTTATCTGCTGAATCGGCACGAGAGTCTGAGGATGTATTTTCCTACAGTTGCCGGACAACCACAAGTTGCCATCCGCAGTTTAGACGAAATCACAGTTTTAACAGTACAAGATTGCCGGGAATTAGGGACTGGGAACAAGAGAGAGCTTGATTTAGATACCCAATGCCCAAATATGCAGGATTTAATTGACGCTCATGCACAACAACACTTGGACTTAAATACTGGCCCTTTGTTTAAAGCTAAACTGCTGCAATTGGAGGAGCAAAAATCTGTCTTGGCCATCAATATGCACCACATTATCAGTGATGGCTGGTCAATGGGAGTATTTTTGCGGGAGTTATGGCAGGCTTATAGTGCTTATTCTCAAGGTAAGACCCCGAATTTTGCTCCTTTACCGATTCAATACAGTGACTATGCAACTTGGCAACGCCACTGGTTACAAGGAGAAGTATTAGAAAAGCAAATTAATTACTGGAAACATCAACTAGGTGATGCTTCCCCATTACTGGAATTACCTACAGATTATCCCCGTCCAGCACAGCAAAGTTACAGAGGCGATCGCTATATTTATTCTCTTACACCGGAATTAACTGCTGCTGTTAATGCTTTTAGCCAACAGCAAGGCGTAAGTTTATATATGACCTTGTTGGCTACTTTGAGCATTTTACTATCTCGTTACAGTCGGCAAGAAGACTTATGTATTGGTTCTCCCATTGCTAACCGCACCCATAGCCAGACTCAAGGGTTAATTGGCTTTTTTGTCAATACTTTGGTTATGCGTCAGCAAATCAAACTAGATCTAAGTTTTATTGAGTTTTTACAACAAACTCGCCAAACCTGTTTAGATGCTTATGCTCATCAAGACGTTCCCTTTGATGTGCTGGTAGAAAAGTTACGACCAGAACGCAGTATGAGCTATAACCCTTTATTCCAGGTCATGTTTACCCTGGAAAATAATGCTAGTCCAGATTTGGATTTATCAGGGTTAGATACTGAGTTGCTGGGAGTCAAGGGTGCGATCGCTAAGTTTGACTTAACCCTGATGGTGATCGAAGATGATCATCAGTTAAATTGCTCTTGGGAATACGCCACCGATCTATTTGCAAGGGTTACTATCCAACGGATGGCGGAACAGTTTGCAGTTCTGCTTCAAGGAATTATTGATCATCCCCACCAATCAATCAATACTTTACCTTTGATGACAGGAGAAGAACTGCTAAAACTACAACGCTGGAATCAAACTCAAACCGATTATTTTCAAGATAAAACTTTTGTTGATTTATTTGCAGAACAAGTTATAAACAATCCTCATAATATTGCTGTAGTTTTTGAATCTGAAAATCTAACTTATCAACAGTTAAATGAAAAAGCCAACCAACTAGCTAATTATTTAATTGAAAATTATAAAGTTCAACCAGATACCTTAATTGGTATTTCTGTGGAACGTTCTTTAGAAATGATCATTGGTGTTTTGGGTATCATAAAAGCTGGTGGTGCTTATGTACCCATTGATCCCAACTATCCCCAAGAACGAATTGAGTTGATGTTAGAAGATTCGGGAATATCGGTTTTATTAACTCAAAGTTTTGTAGTAGATAAATTACCTTTAGATAGTTTAGGAAAACCTATTGAATTTGTTTATTTAGATGAAGAACTAGACAAGTACCCATCACCAATTGTCAATTGTCAATTATCAACTGTCAATTACAATAATTTAGCTTATGTTATTTATACTTCTGGTTCAACGGGAAAACCCAAGGGGGTAATGATTGAACATGGTGGACTGGTAAATTTAATTTTGGCAGTTGATGAAATTTTGCAAATTCAACCGCAAAGTCGTGTACTACAGTTTGCTAATTTCAGCTTTGATGCTTCCATTTGGGAAATTGCTTCTACCCTTTCCGCAGGTGCTTGTTTATATCTCACAAAAAAAGAAAATCTGTTACCTAGTCAAGAACTGATTGACTTTTTAACTGAATACAAAATTACTCATGTTACCTTACCACCTTCAGTTTTATCTTTGTTACCCCACGCAACCTTACCTGATTTGCAAATTTTAATTACTGGTGGTGAAGTTTGCCCCAAAGAATTAGTTACCCGATGGGCAAAAGGAAGAAGTTTTTTTAATGCTTACGGACCAACGGAATCTACAATTTGTACTAGCATCGCTCTTTGTCAACCCAATGGTAAAAAACCACTTATTGGTAAACCATTATCTAATCTCCGCATCTATATTTTAGATGCACATAATCAACCATTACCTCCTGGTATTCCTGGAGAATTGTGTATTGCTGGTGTTGGTTTAGCGCGGGGTTATCTCCATCGTCCTGAATTAACCGCCGAAAAGTTTATGGAAATTGAATTATTCGGCAAAACTGAGCGCATTTACAAAACTGGGGACTTAGTCAGATGGAAACCTGATGGCAATATCGAGTTTATTGGTCGTATTGATAACCAAATTAAACTCCGTGGGTTTCGTATAGAATTGGGTGAAATTGAATCAGTCTTGTTGCAATACCGGGCTGTTAAAGAAGCAATTGTCACCATACATAAAACTGAAAATAATCAGAGTTTAATTGCTTATATATCAGGAATTACCCCTGATTTATCGCCCCAATTGAAAAATTACCTGAAAACTCGTCTACCTGATTACATGATTCCGGCTCAGATCATGGTTTTAGACGAGTTACCCTTAACCCCCAATGGCAAAATTGACCGGAAAGCTTTACCTGTTCCTAATATTAGCGTTCAAGCTGCATACACACCCCCCCGCCACAAAGTCGAAGCACAATTAGCGCAAATTTGGTCTGCTCTTCTTGAACGTCAAGAAATTGGCATTCATGATAACTTTTTCGATTTGGGCGGACATTCTTTATTGGCAGTCAAATTACTCAATTTTGTGCAACAAGAGTTGGGACAACAACTGGCCTTGAGAAGTTTATTTCAGAATCCTACTATTGCTCAACTGGCACAAACATTAGGTAATAGGGAGATGGAACAATCAAATTCTGATTTAGTACCGATTCAGCCTCTAGGAGATGCAACCCCCCTATTTTGTGTATCTGGCTCTAACGGACACAGCTTCTATTTTCGAGATTTGGCAATCAATTTAGGCATTGAACGTCCCATATATGGACTCGATGCACCAGGAAGAGACGGACTGAGCATACTTCCTCACTCAGTAGCTGACCACGCAAGTCAACTAATTGCCCAATTACGTCAACAGCAACCCCAAGGACCTTATATATTGCTGGGGTACTCTTCCGGTTGTAGTGTCGCTTTTGAAATAGCTTCCCAACTGGAGCAGCAAGGTGAAAAGGTGAGTTTACTAGCTATCTTGGATTCGGGATTGGTTTCTAATCCGGAACATTTTAAAAATAGAGCAGATATTGATTGGATTTGGCAAATAATCCAACGCATCGAAGCTTTAAAAGGAGTTTCTTTCGGTTTAGAATACGCTGATTTAGCTGCTCAACGCGATAACCAGGCTCGTTGGGATTTGGCGGCAGATTATTTATACCGTCATAATGTCCTACCTGAACACTCCAGTCTTGATTTACTCAAAACCAATATGCAAATTATGAGAGTACAGACGCTCAATTACGTAAATTATCAGCCTGTTCATCGAATTTCTGCCCCGATTGTTTTATTCCGCGCTGAAGACGTGCCGGAAATAGTGGTGCGAGAACTCCAAGCACTTACCAATTACGATTTACCGGACTGGGGATGGCAAGCTTACACACCAAACCCTGTGAAGGTAATATCTGTACCTGGAAATCACGGACGGATGCTTTATGAACCGAATGTCAAAACCTTAGCCTCACACTTACGGCTGATGATGATTTAATTAATAAATCACCCATAATCATCAACCTGACTTTTTTAATTTTGAACTTTAAATTGGTGTAAAACAATGCAAACTCTTCCAATCAAAATTTCCGATGAAACCCTGCGCGATGGAGAACAACAAGTAGGTATTTTTTTCTCTTTACCGACTAAACACAAACTTGCTCATCTGATTGCACAAACAGGAGTCAGTGGATTTGCCATCATGCCTAGTGTTTGTGATCAAGAATCAGAGCTTACCAAAACATTAATATCAGATGGATTAACTCATCTAATTACTGCCTCTACGATGATGGGAAAAGAGTACATTGATCAGGCGAAAAACTATGGAGTTAAGCGTATTATTCTCTTCCATGCTGTTTCCGATCGCTTGATGTTTTTACGCAATCCTGATATTCGTTTAATGAGTGAATACCAGGGTAAAACGATTGATGATGATATCCCATCTCACATCATTAATAAGGTTCGTCAAGATGCTATTAATTTGATTGTGGAGAATTTACGTTATGCGACACAAGTTGCAGGATTGAGAGTAGATTTTGCAGCGGAGGATGCTTCTAGGGCAGACTTTAATTTTTTAGTACAGTGTATTAATTCGTTCAGTGGTTATGTTGAACACTTTTTATTGTGTGATACCGTCGGTGTACTCACTCCAGAGAAGAGTTATATCTGGATTAATGATTTACTCCAATGTACTACAGGGGTAGAGTTAGGAGTACATTACCACAATGATAGGGGGTTGGCGCTGGAAAACACCTTACAATCAATTACAGCGGGGGCAAGTTTAATATCAGGGACATTTTGTGGTTTAGGGGAGCGTTCAGGAAACGCTGCTTTAGAGCAAGTATTAAATGGGTTGCGACTTCGGTTCGGTATTGAACTAGAGGGTATAAACTATGATGCTGTTGATGCACTGACTAATTACATTGAAGAGATGGGGATTCGTCCTGCACCCCCTTATTCACGAATTTCACAAAGTCATGAATCAGGTATTCACGTCAATTCTCTACTTCGTGATCCTTTGAGTTATTCCACATTTCCCCATGATAAGACAGGTGTTGTCTTTGGTAAGTGGAGCGGTGTTAGTAATTTTCAATATCTCTTTGAAAAACAATTACAAAACCCTCAAACTAGGCAACAGTACGAGAAAATGCGCGATGTAATTAAATCTTTGGCGATAGAACAAGAATGCTATTTTACAGCTAAGGAAGTTTTAAAACTCTGGAAAGATGGTACCTTTGAATAGTCCATCTTGTAAATTGACATAAGACTTATACTCAAAACGACTAGAAGCTGGACTTTTTTATCATACAAAGAACAAGGTTCAAACCCTCTCCAGTATTAAATATTATTCCTTTTCCCTCTCCTAAGAGGAGAGGGTTAGGGAGAGGTTTACCAGAGGGGTTTCATACTAGTAGTCTGTCAACCCGAAAATGACGGGTGAAGGCAACCAGGGGGAGAAAAGAGGCAGGGGAGGGAAGAACAGAAGTTTTTTCCGATCATTACCCGTCAAAATAAATTTGACAGACCACTAGTACAAGACAGCGTAAATAAACCAACCATTCTAAATCATCCAAAAGCCTATACTGTCTTCATTTTGACTTTTGACTTCCGCCTTGCGGCACTAGCCTTCTTATTCTCTGCTATCTGCTCTATAAGACTCAAATAATTTTTTACAGATGCAAGCTACAACTTTTATTAATAAATCCGCCAAGGATAATTCTGCTTCAGGTACTAATCAATTTTGGAAAAATTTCCAAGCGGTTGTCGGTCCATATTGGTATCCTACAGATGCAAATGGTAGAGCATTTTCAGAGGTGATTCGCACTTATGGAATGCTGGCTCTTCTAGTATTATTAATTGTTGTTATGGTAGGTGCAACAGTTTTTAACAGCTTTGTTAACCGCTATTTACTAGATGTTATTACACAAGAAAAGGATTTAGAAAAATTTAGTGATTTATTATTGCTTTATGGTTTTGCGCTGGTTTTGGT
>NZ_JADEWA010000681.1:0-1912 GCF_015207865.1 Dolichospermum sp. LEGE 00246 | reverse complement strand
TTTGCCGTTTAAGGGCTTTAGAGGTATCGTTGTTATAGAGCTTGCTGTTGCGTTCGCTCCAATAACTTAAATCTCCGTCGTAGGGTGATTTCTCACCTTTGACATTGATGTGTTTGTTTTCGGAGTAAGGAACTGCTGGAAATGCCTTGTCTAGTAACTGCTTACTGGTATGGCGATTCTGTTTGGTTTCCTTGTTGAATACCCTGAAAGCTCTGTTTTGAATGTGGTATAGCGAGTTGCGCGACCCGTCCATTTTGCAGAAGCGGTGGTAGTTCCTCCAACCTCTAACTACAGGGGCTAATTTTTCAGCCTTTGTGGTAGCACCATAATTCGAGTTGTTGACGATAAATTTTACTTTCTTGCGGAAAGATTTATAATTGCCCCCTGATGGGACGCATCTAAACTTCCCGTTTTTCTGGACTTTAAAATTCCAGCCGAGGAAATCAAATCCATCTGTCGCGGCGGTTAGCTTTGTCTTTTTCTCACTGACTTTCATTCCCCGCTCTGCTAAAAACTGACTGATTCGGTCAAGTATTTCTGGTGCGTTATCTTTGGGTTTGAGTATGATTACCATATCATCGGCGTACCGTACTGATTGGTGAATTGACTCTATACCGTCTAACGCAATATTGGCTAACAGTGGACTTACCACCCCACCTTGAGGTGTTCCTTGTTCGGGAAATTCTGGATTGACCCCGGCTTTGAGACATCGGAAGATTCCTTGTCTTATGCTTCTAGGAGCTATGAGTCTTTCCATGATGGCGGTGTGGTTTATCCTATCAAAGCATTTTTCAATATCGAGTTCTATGACTCGTTTATCTATTCCATTCACTCGTGAGTTTAGATTGTCGAATAGGTGTTTCTGCGCGTTATGCGCTGACCGTCCCGTTCTAAACCCGTAGCTCCTGGCGTGGAAAGTTGCCTCGTGTGCTGGTTCTAATGCGTATTTGACAAGGCATTGATAAGCCCTATCGGCAATAGTGGGGATTTTCAGCATCCTGGTAGTACCGTCCTTTTTAGGGATGGGTATTTCTCTTAGCCCCTGGTGTTTCCAGTTGCCACTTGATGCTTTTAGCAGTTCATTAAGCTCGAAGCGTTCCTGGAAATTCAGGGACTTTTTGCCATCAATTCCTGCGGTCTTCTTCCCAGCGTTTAGCTGTGATACTTGACGGATAGCCAGTAATCTCGCTGCGGTTGATTTCAGAATCAGCTTTTGTAGGGACTTAGCTTTGCGCTTGTCGCCAACTTGAACCGCTTTGTACACTCGTTTTTGTAGGCGGAATAAGTTACGGCGAAATTTCTTCCAAGGTAACGTCTTCCAGGATTCACTAGAGTTTTCTCTGCGTCTAATCATGCTCTGCTCCAATTTGTGTATTCTGAACACCTCAAACCAATTACGGTTTGTCCTACCCGAATTGAAGGAGTTCCGCTGCTCGTCCAGCCTACTTATAGGGTTCGACCGCCCTTAGACCCTCAACCCGTTTTTATTCGTTCCCTCGGTTGATTGATAGTTCCGTTAGGTGTAGCCATTTCAACCATTGGAATCCCTGGACTCTTGCCACTATTAGTTTGAAAATGTGACGGGATTTAACTCCAATGAGGTCAGGTTTTTAGGTTGTGTCCTGCCTATCAATAGGTTGCTTTTTGAGGCTCGATTTCACCGTAGGAACTCCCCGTTAACGCCAAGTGTCACCCCACAACGGATGTCTGATTGCGTCCTGTTCCTAGCTTCGACCTCCCGAAACCGAGTCGGGTCATCGTAGGCAGGTAGGGAGTCATACCTGAGTCTGGTAGATGGGACTTTCACCCATATCAGACCGAGAGTTCAACCTTTTCCCATAATTGGATTAGGTTGGTTAGCTTATGTACGGACTGATTACCGTGATTCAGCTAACAACGAATCGCACCAAAC
>NZ_JADEWA010000680.1:0-1919 GCF_015207865.1 Dolichospermum sp. LEGE 00246 | reverse complement strand
ACTACCTCCCCTACCCCCCCTGCCTCTTTTCTCCCCCTGCTTGCCTTCACCCGTCATTTTCGGGTTGACAGACTACTAGGACGCATTTAATTTTGATTTAGTGAAGTTAGAAAATAGACCATTCTCAAAATTACTAAGTAGGGTTTGCTGAAAAAGTTGTCTGTGAGGGCTAGAAGTATGGCTAACGCTGCGCTATCAGGAGGTAGGGGCGCAGGGACTGCGCCGATTCGGGAGTATGGCTAACACCACGCTGCGCCATCAGGAGGATTTAGAAGAAGTTATAAGTAATATCAAGTCTGGAAAACTGAGCGATAATCTGTGTATTTGCAGGATTTATGTAGTCTGACACTTGCGTAAGTTCTAATAAATAAGAAATATTAATAAAACTTGACTAAGCATCCTTTTTATTCATTCTTAAGCGACAATGGAAACATAAGAAAATAGAGTTAAAAAAAACAACTAGTTAAGCACTAGCTAGGTGGAGGTGGAATATGACAACCCAAAATTTGCTCATCCCTCATGCTTATACGTATCTGCTCGTAAAAATTAGTGTTTTAGTTTTAGCATTGTTGCTGTGGTTTGTGTTTACAGCCGCACCTGTTATTTAATTGCATTTGAAACTTAGAGATGTTGCAGAAAACGTCTCTATTTTATGGACATTAGCGGTGAATATCTTTTTTAAAATTAACAGAATTAGTCAGCCAACCCCGTCGCCAGAAAAAGTATATTAGACTAATAGCAATTAACCCCATTGCTCCTAAACATAGCGGATAGCCCCAATACCAATTTAATTCTGGCATATTGTGGGGTGATTTTTCAGTATTGAAATTCATCCCATATACCCCAGCAATAAAAGTTAAGGGAATAAAAATAGAAGAAACCACCGTTAGCAACTTCATAATTTCATTCATTTTATTACTGATTGCCGATAAATACACATCCATTAAACCAGCCACTAATTCTCGATAAGTTTCCACTATATCCATCACTTGGACTGCATGATCATAACAATCTCGCAGATATATTCTCACATCATCACTAATTAATTCACTACCATCTCTAATTAAAGAATTAATTGCATCTCTTTGTGGCCAAATTGCGCGACGTAGTTGTAATAATTCTCGCCGAATTTGATATATTTTTTGTAATGTTTGTTGACTAGGATTGACGATTACTTCTTCTTCTAAATCATCAATTCTTTCCCCATACAGTTCTAAAACTGGGAAAAATCCATCAATAATTGCGTCTAATAAAGAATAAGCCAAGTAATCACTACCTTGTCTGCGAATAATACCTTTATTCTTATTAATTCTCATTCTCACCCCATCAAAACAATCATGTTCTGGTTCTTCCTGGACTGTCAAAACATAATATTTGCCTAAGACTAAACTTACTTGTTCACTATAAAAACTGCCATTATTATGATTAGGTACAACCATGTGGGCAATAATTACTAATTGCTCTTCATAATCCTCAATTTTTGGTCGTTCTACCATGTTGACAATATCTTCCAAAATTAGAGGATGTAAATCAAAAGTTTGACCTAAACGCTGTAAAATATCTTTACTACCTAAACCTTGAACATCCACCCAAGAAACTGATTCTGTATCCAAATAATTAAGACATTCTTCAGGGTAGCTTATTTGTTTATGAATGAGTTCAGTTTGATTATAGTCAATGAGAAAAATAATTGGTTGTTCAGCATTTTCATCAACAATGATTGTTCCTGGTTGAGTTCCTGGTTCGTGATAGAATTCCTTCCCCCGTGACTTCTTCATAGCTTTGGTAGCGCGGCGAATTTTTATAACCATAAATTTTTACTCTTTAGATATTACTGTCTAAAATTTTAACTCATATCGTATAATTTTCTTATTTTAGATTACGGAAATGGTAATTTCTCTAGACAAATAAAATAAAAA
>NZ_JADEWA010000093.1:0-14109 GCF_015207865.1 Dolichospermum sp. LEGE 00246 | reverse complement strand
GGAGTGGGGGGAGTGGGGGAGAAATTTCATTCTTCATTCTTCATTCTTCATTCTTCATTCTTCATTCTTCATTCTTCATTCTTCATTCTTCATTCTTCATTCTTCATTCTTCATTCTTCATTCTTCATTCTTCTGATAGCGTAGCGTGGCGTTAGCCATACTTCTGAATGGGCGCAGGCCCTGCGCCCCTACCTCCTGAACTCCTGTTAAATGGGTGTTACCCAATATTTGATTCCTTGGACAATTTTTTGTTGTAATCCAAATTTGGGTAAATCATCTTCACTCCAGCCTAAATAAGTCCAATGGGGAAGATCACTAACTACAGTTTGAAACCAGCCATTTTCATTTAAAGCCTGTCTTTGGGCTGATGTTGATACTTGTAAATCAATTGCTAATCCCCACAGATGTTGTGATGTGCCAGGGGGGGCAACTAATCCGAGAATTTTTGTTTCTTTTCCGGCTTTTACTTGTGCTAATGTTTCGCTATTTGCGTATTTATTCCAAAATCTTAAATTGGTGGCAAAATTGCGAAGACAATCTCCAGCGTAACCTGATTTTAAAGGAATGGTTGCTAAACTTTTGGCTTGATTTAAAGCGGTGGCGGCTGTTTTTTGTAAATAACATTCTTGTGTGTCATTTACTAAAGCTATACTAATTGCATCCTGAAAAGATTGGGTTGCTGATTCGTTATCTAAAATCACTTTTTGTGGTAGGTTAATTCCTGGCTTTTGATTAATAAATACTGTCCCATAAGTACGCAGTAAAGTATATTCAAAAGTATCAATTTGGGGAATTGTGGGGATTTTTTTGGCGATTACTGCTAAGAAACGCTGTTGATCATCTAATTGCTGATTGGGAATAAATTGTGTATTTACAGATGTTGTTGGGCTATGACAAGGTATGTCGGAGTTAGTTATACAGTCTGTCCTGATTTGAGGGGTTTGTGTTGGCTGACTTTGGGAAATTTTGTGAATAGAGACTAAGCTAACACTAACAAAAATAATTATGGTCACAAATGCCGCTATTTTCAGAACTAGTTTCATGAAAATATTACTTGTTTTGAAAATTTCGATTTGATCATATCGCAAAATTTAGTTATTTTTTTGTATTATTAGGTTAATTACTTTCATGTTTAATCATTTTTATCAAGATAATGACTTTTAAAAACTCTCGCACTCAAACCTTAGTTATTTATGGCATACTAGGAGCGATCGCTCTGGTGATGCTATTTCCATTATTATGGCTGATCAGTACAGCCTTAAAATCACCAACGGAAAATATCTGGCAGTCACCACCCCAATTACTACCCAATCAACCAACATTAGAAAACTTCTCCAGAGTTTGGCAATCTCTACCTTTTGGAACTTATTTATACAATAGTATATTAGTATCAGTCTTAACAGTTGGTTTAAATTTGTTATTTTGTTCCTTAGCGGCTTACCCCTTGGCTAGACTATCATTTGTGGGCAGAAATGGAATTTTCATTGCCATTGTGTCCACAATTATGATTCCCTTCCAAATTGTCATGATTCCTTTATATATTTTAACAGTGCAACTAGGATTGCGAAATAGTTACTTAGGGATAATTTTTCCGAGTTTAGCATCTGCTTTTGGTATATTTTTACTCCGACAAGCTTTAATAAGTGTGCCAAAAGAAATTGAGGAAGCGGCTCGCTTAGATGGCAGTTCTGAGTTAGGATTATGGTGGTGCGTAATGCTACCTGCCATTCGCCCAGCCTTAATTACTTTGGCTATCTTTGTTTTTATTGGTGCTTGGAGTGACTTCTTGTGGCCTTTAATTGTCATTCAGGATGAAAGTTTGTATACTCTACCATTGGGGGTAGCTAAGTTAGCGGGAACATTTTCCTTAGATTGGCGGTTAGTGGCTGCTGGTTCAGTAATTTCTATTACTCCAGTGTTAGTATTATTTTTGTTTTTACAAAAATACATCGTCCCTACTGATACGGGGAGTGGAGTCAAGGGTTAAAAATGCAGATAAAAAAATGGCGTTGCTGATTAAGGGTATGAATTTTAGTCTCACGCAAAGGCGAGGCAGCGCGGTCTTGGGGGTTTCCCCCATGAGCGACTGCCGTAGCAAAGACGCAAAGGTAAGATTTTTAAAGGTTCAATTTGGAAATTTCATACCTCGATTCAGCAACGCCAAAAAAATCATCAAGCTTCTGAACCCCGGATATGGCAATCCTGGGAATATGCAAAAGCTATTCTCAACAATTCTACCTATATTTATCTCCTGACTCCTAGCATTTAGAAAAATGATCAATTCTCCATTACAGTTATTAGTTTTAAGCAATGGTCATGGGGAAGATATGATTGCTGTGCGGATTATTCAGGCTTTACAACAATTATCTTCTCCACCGGATATTTTTGCTTTACCAATAGTGGGTGAAGGACGTGCTTATCAAAAAATAGATATTCCTCTGATTGGTAAAGTGCGAACTATGCCTTCCGGTGGTTTTATTTATATGGATAGCCGTGAATTAATGCGTGATGTTGGCGGGGGTTTGGTGCAGTTGACTCTTAATCAAATTCAATCTATCCGCCGTTGGGTAAGTTCACAAACTAAGTTAGGTAATCAAAAGGCTGTTCTCGCTGTGGGGGATATTGTTCCTTTGCTGTTTGCAGCGATGAGTGGTGCTGATTATGCTTTTGTGGGGACGGCTAAATCAGAATATTATGTGCGTGACGCAATGGGATTGTTACCGAGGAAATCAAGGTCTGCATGGTGGGAAAATTTTTCTGGTTCGATTTACCATCCTTGGGAAAGGTGGTTGATGAGTCGTGGTCGTTGTCGGGCGGTGTTTCCTAGAGATTCTCTGACTACGGAAATTCTCAAAAAATGGTCAATTCCCGCTGTAGATGTGGGGAATCCCATGATGGATGGGTTACAGACAAGTTTGACTGCACAACAGTTCTATCGTCCTGATGCTGAACTCGAAGAGGTGATTCGTCCTTTTGTTGTGACTCTTTTGCCCGGTTCTCGTGCGCCGGAAGCTTACAATAATTGGGAAATCATCATGATTGCTGTATCAGCACTGATGGCTAGTTTACGACGACCAGATTCTTTATTTGGGGCTGCGGGGACGATGATTTTTTTAGGGGCGATCGCTCCTGGTCTAGATTGTAGTATTTTATCACAGAGTTTACATATCCAAGGTTGGCGACGGTGTGATCAATCTCCTTTACCAATTTCTGACCCCGATAGCTTGACTTTTCAACAAAAAAATTCTTACTTCATCTTGACCCAACAAGCCTATAATGATTGCCTGTATTTAGGTGATGTGGCGATCGCTATGGCTGGAACAGCAACGGAACAATTCATCGGTTTGGGAAAACCTGCGATCGCTATCCCTGGTAATGGTCCTCAATATAACCCCGGTTTTGCAGAAGCCCAAAGTCGGCTTTTAGGCATATCCCTCACCCTCGTCAACCAACCATCACAAGTTCTCCCAGCTATCCAATCTCTCCTCAAAAATCCTGACATCCTCCATGCGATCGCTGAAAATGGCATTCAACGCATGGGACGTGCAGGTGCAGCACAACGGATTGCAGAATGTTTACAAGTAAGGGTAATGGGTAATGGGTAATGGGTAATTTTCTTATCTCTTATCCATCTCCTGACTGGGCGCAGGCCCTGCGCCCCTACCTCATGACTCCTGACTCCTTAAACCACCAAACCGGAACGTAAAGCCCGAACTGCTGCTTGGGTACGATCATCAGCACAGAGTTTATTTAAAATATTGCGAACATGAGTTTTGACCGTACCTACAGTAATATATAACTTCTCGGCGATTTGTCCATTGCTGCAACCAGCCACAATCAATGCCAGAATTTCCAGTTCCCGTTGGGTGAGGGGGTAAGTTTCTAAAACTTGTTCATATTCTGTTTCTAGGGCTTCAATTTTGACAGTTTTCGGCTTATCAAATGATTGATGATCACCGGGGACACCTTGACGCATTTTCCGTAATACTATATTAGCGATCGCCGGATCAATCCAAGAGTTACCATGAAAAGTTGCTTGTACAGCCTCAATAAATTTATTAACACTTGTATCCTTCATATAATAAGAATCTGCGCCGGCGGCAAAGGCTGCCAAAACCACATTTTCTGAATTATTCATCGTCAAAATCAATATTTTGGTCTGCGATTGTCCTGTTTCCGCCTGATAACGTCTAAACTTGCGCGTCAGTTCAATCCCATCCATGTCGGGTAAACCGATATCTATCACAGCCACATCCGGTTTAGTTGTTTCTAGCAGTTTTAGTCCCAGATTCGCACTAGCTGCCTCACCCACCACCTTAAAACCGCCATGCAACTGCAATTCAGTTTTGAGTCCCATGCGCGTTAAATCATGATCTTCAATTAATAGAATGCTAATGTCACTCATTATTTATTACACCCATGATAATCAGATTACTTCTAAAGGAAGTATTACCAATAGCAAAAAGCTGATTAGTTATTTAAGAATTGTATTTAATTTATCCATCCCTCAGCATATATGATATGTGAAACAATGAACATCTATCAATAGGAATAGTAAATAATTGATTTTTGAATTTTCATAGCTGTAAAAATCTAGCTAAAGATATATAGATATTTCCCGCAAAACAAATGAAATTATTGAGACAAATCAGAAAAATTACAGTTATGGTACTATTACGAAATTTACTATGGATTCAACACAGCAGTTAGCAAATATGCGAGCATTACTATTATCACACTCTGCTATCAGACACCAAAAAAAACTTCTAACCCTGATATCTACGTTAAAAACGTAAGTAGGTGAACACAATAAAACCAAACTGTGTAAAGAAATGTAAAATCACCTAAACCCTCTTGCCTTGCCATAACGACAATTTTCAACGCCAACCTACTTATTTATATGTGTGACGCAAATAATTTTTCACCTGATAATTATTACCAATGCTTAGACAAAAACACTTAAGCCAATGGTACATAATGTTTCCATGCAACTCTCACTAATGGGTGAGGACAGTTCATGAATTACTAATTTACAATCTTTTTAAGTGGATAAAGTATTTCTCTTACCTGGAAATAAATCTGCTCATTCACCAGAAAATCATGTTCATTATTTGTATAATCTAGAAACTGTAAAAACAGAAATGCTGAATATAAATCTGTATTGGACAGCCAGAAGAAAAACCGATGGAAGAGAATCTGAAAATCTTAGTTGTAGACGATGATCAGTCTAATGGCTCAATAGTAAGTCTAGCTCTGACCCAAACAGCTATTAGCATGGAAATTGATGAAGTTAAAGATGGGAATCATGCCTTTTTTGCCCTCATCAATAATCACTATGATTGCGTATTTTTTAACTATCACTTACCAAATCAAGATAGTTTCACATTAATCCATAAATTACAATCTTCAGGGATTAAAGTTCCGCTAGTAATTCTCATAGATGCAGACAATGAACAAATAGCCAGAGAGTTACTAAAATTAGGTGCTAGTGAGTATTTTCTTAAGTCTAGATTATCACCAGAAACCATAGCTCAAATCTTACGCAGTACCATCCGTGTATATCATGCTGAAATGCGGCTAGATTTAGCAAACCAACAGCTTAAAGAAAGTCGTGAACAACTAGTTTTACAGCAAAAAGAATTAACAGCACAACAGCAACATATTAAATATCAAAACTTTAAACTTTTAGAAATATCTAGCTTAAAATCACTATTTTTAGCCACCATATCCCATGAACTAAGAACTCCCATGAATGCAATTATTGGGTTTTCACAAATTCTCTTACGTCCCAAATTTGGTCAGTTGACAAATCAACAACTAGACATGGTAGAGAAAATTCTCAATAATGGCAAAGATCTACTGCTAAAAATTAATGAAATTCTGGATTTTTCTCAACTAGAATCCGGGAAATTAGAACTAAAGCCAGAAATATTGGATTTATCAAAAGTTGTGAGTCATGCAGTTACAAACATTCGTCCCTTAGCTGAAGCCAAAAATTTATCTTTGCTAGTTAAAATAGACCTAGAAAATACATTAGTATTTAATGATGCAGTACGATTACAACAAATTGTCATCAATTTACTTTCCAATGCTGTAAAGTTTACTGAGGCTGGGACTATTTGGGTAGAAATCCAAGAAACAACTCAAAATCAAGTTATAATAACGGTGAAAGATACAGGAATTGGTATTGCTTCTCAAGATTTTCAAAAAATTTTTGCAGCATTTCACCAAATTGATCAAGGTATTGGTCGTAAATATTCAGGTACAGGGTTAGGTTTAGCTATTATTGATTCACTGGTAGACATCATGGGAGGAAAAATAGATATCGAAAGTCAGTTAGGGGTAGGTTCAATATTTAAAATAAAATTACCACGAAAAATAAATTTAGCACCGGATTTAGGGAGTGTGGTCTTTAGTCCTCATCAAAATCCTTTTCATTCTGTACATTCTCCTCATAAAGCTTTAATCAATTATCCCCACTTAAAATTGTAGATTACTAAGAAATTAAATATGTCTAACTTGAAAGAATTCCGAATTTTGTGCGTTGATGATGTCCCAGATAATCTGACTTTAATGCGGACAATCTTAGAAAGCGAAGGCTATGAAGTTGATTCAGCAATGGATGGTAAAATAGCCTTAGAAAAAGTCATTAAGTCACCACCGGATTTAATTATCTTAGATGTGATGATGCCAGAAATAAATGGTTATGAAGTTACACAACAGATTCGGAATAATCCTGAAATCAACTATATTCCGATTTTACTACTGACAGCCCGTATTGAAGCTAGTGTGGTTGAAGGTTTAGATATCGGTGCTGATGATTTTCTTCGCAAACCCTTTGAGATTGAAGAATTATTAGCCAGAGTGCGATCGCTCCTAAGATTAAAGCACAGTATTGACGAACAACGCAAAATGACCCTACAGCGAGAAGACTTTGTTTCTCGTCTTACCCATGATTTACGTACTCCCCTAGTAGCTGCTAATCGAGTGCTGAATTTATTTCTGCAAGAAGTCTTTGGACAAATTCCTTCAGAAATGAAACAACCCATTAGTGTAATGATTCGCAGCAATCAAAATCTCCTAGAAATGGTGAATACATTACTAGAAGTTTACCGCTTTGAAGCTGGACAAAAAAATTTCTACTTTGAATCATGCAACTTAACCACAATTGCTACCGAGGTCATAAGTGAATTAGATCCCTTAGCACTGGAAAAAAACTTAACTTTGAAATTAGATACCCATGAATTAAGTCCAACAGACAATAATGGCGGCATAGTTAAAGGCGATCGCTTAGAATTAAGACGAGTATTCCATAACTTAATTGGTAATGCCATCAAATTCACGGATACAGGCAGTATAGAAATCCGCATTTTTGAAACCTTATCCCCAGCTAATCATTGCAGTAGTACCATCATCATCGAAGTTCAAGACACAGGTTATGGCATTGCACCAGAAGATCAAGAAACTATTTTTGAGCGCTTTCGTCAAGGTAAAAATAAAAGATCAGGTAGTGGTTTAGGACTACATCTTTGCAGCCGCATTATTGAAGCACACGGAGGTAAAATAGAACTTTCATCAGAAATCGGTAAAGGCAGCATATTCACAGTCAAACTCCCTAAAATTGCCGCATGATTATTAATGAATCTGTGGCACTTCTAAAACCGAGCATAGCTCAAATTTCCTCCCTAGAAATCGGTAGATAATTGCAGCCAACTCCTCAATCATATAAGGTTTAACGATGTAATCATCAAAACCAGCTTCAAGCATCCGTTTGTTATATTCAGCATCAGTTAAAACCGTCATAGCCACCACAGGAATATGACAAGTTAACGATTCTTGCTTAAGATACCGAATAAAATCTAGTCCATTCATCCCGGGTAAAAAAATATTCAATAAAATTAAATCAGGTTGATGTTCTTTAGCCATAAATACTGTTGTTGAACTTTCTTTTTGACAAATAGACTGACAACCAAGTAACTCAAGGGTATAACTCATCAGCAGTAGACTATCGTCATGATTTTCTACCACTAAAATCAAAGGCTGTTGATGTTGTTGATGTTGTTGCCGTTTCTCATCACTCATGAATGAATGCGCTAGATACATCTCGTCTCCAGGTCGTTAATGGGGAGTAGTCGTCTTTTTAGGCATAATTAGGCTTACTCGTAAATCCTTATTGGTTATTTATCTCAACCAATGCCAACAGGAAATAAAAATCCAGCTTTAATACCTTTAGCAGATATATTTTGATTATATGCAAAATCGTCAATAAATTTATTTAGAAAAATCAATAAATTCATAACCTCTCATTTCTATCAGAACTGAAGATTATTGTTACCCTGATTATCAGTATTTTAACTAATAACTACTAAATAAACTTGAGACTTAGACAAAGAAAAAATCATCATTCATAGATAGAAAATATTCAACATAATTCTTGCTTTTGACTCCTATTCCTAACTATAGGACTCCGGTTTGATTCTGTGAATTTTCCTGCGTAGGAAGGCAAGAGGATTTGAGAATATGAAGGTGTACCGAGTTTTGTATGGCTACGCCACGCAAGCTATCAAAAATCAAATAAGTAAGTAGGTGAACAGAAAAATTTAAAGGTATGTGAAGAAAAGTAAGTAGGTGAACACAATAAAACCAAACTGTGTAAAGAGATGTAAAACCGCCTAAACCCTCTTCACTCTTGCCTCTTGCCTCTTGCCTTGCCATAACGACAATTTTCAACGCCAACCTACTTAAAATCACTCAAAACTCTCTTCCTGTTCCCTGTTCCCTTGCCCCAAGGACAATTTTTAACGCCCACCTACTTATTTTGAGACACCATCAGCCAAAACCTTGCACTTTTTTGTGATAAAAATCCGCGAAAACCTTATTAATAAATGGTTTTAGCTTTATTTAGCAAGCCCTATATAGGTATAATATTATTTAGTTGACACTCCCCGGTCTAAAGACCTACGGTGTACACACAACCTTACTCACAGCGTGGCATCTAGGTTTGCTTTGGGTACTTATTCAGCAAACCCTATCTAGGAAAAATACAGAAAAACCCAGATCCCCGACTTCTTGAAGAAGTCGGGGATCTTAAAATCAAAATTTCAATTCTTTAGTTTATCTAAAATCACGTCTAAGTTATGAAATTCCCTTTCTAAGATAGAAGCAGCGATGGAAAATCGCCATAAATAACCACGACCTCATAGCCAACTGCTAGGGAAAAACTAATGTCAGTAACCCAGCCCTAAAGGGACTGGGCTTGCAAGAGTAATCGAGCAGTCCGTACTGACCAGACCACCCTGAGTTTACTCTCATGGTAGCCGTTATTTGAGTCACGACACCCACCGAATGCGTTGCCAGTTCCCTGCTCTGTCGCTTGTGATTAAACAGTTCTAAGGTAACAGGAACAGTGTTGCAAGCCCAACAAGCTCTTATAACAGGTCTAGGCTAACATTACCCCAGAAATGGGAGTTGGTTTCCAGATTCCAATCAAAAATCTGGTTTCAATTTTAATATCCACAGCGGTTAAAACCGCTCGTGTCGTTTCCCTCTCAGGGAGCCAAGCCACCCTCGTTTCCCACTTACCGGGTATTCTTATGACTCAAGAATCAGAATCTTTGGATTTGTCCACAGATAAAGCTTTAGATCGTGATTGTACAACATTATCCCGACACATCCTCCAACAACTACAGAGTTTTGGACCCGATGCCCAGGATTTAAGTGCGCTCATGAACCGCATCGCCTTAGCGGGTAAATTAGTTGCCCGTCGCTTGAGTCGCGCTGGTTTAATGGAAGGAGTTCTCGGATTCACTGGAGAAGTCAACATCCAAGGAGAATCCGTCAAAAAAATGGATGTTTACGCCAACGAAGTATTTATTTCCGTCTTCAACCAAAGCGGCTTAGTCTGTCGTCTCGCTTCCGAAGAAATGGAAAAACCCTACTATATCCCAGAAAACTGCCCCATCGGTCGTTATACCCTACTTTATGACCCCATTGACGGCTCATCCAACACAGATAACAATCTCAGTTTAGGTTCTATCTTTGCCATTCGTCAGCAAGAAGGAACAGATATTGATGGTGAAGCCAAGGATTTGCTTACCAATGGTCGCAAACAATTAGCCGCCGGATATATTCTTTATGGGCCCAGCACCATGCTGGTTTATACAATAGGTACAGGAGTACATTCCTTCATTCTTGATCCTAGCTTGGGTGAATTTATTCTCTGTCAAGAAAATATCAAAATGCCCAATCACGCCGCCACTTATAGCGTTAATGACGGCAACTTCTGGCAATGGGAAGAACCCTTTAGAGAATATATCCGTTATGTTCATCGCACCGAAGGCTATAGTTCCCGTTACAGTGGCGCAATGGTCAGCGATATTCACAGAATTTTATTACAGGGTGGAGTATTTCTGTACCCAGGAACACTACAAAAACCAGAAGGTAAATTACGTTTACTCTATGAAACCGCCCCTTTAGCATTTTTAATTGAACAAGCTGGAGGCGTAGCAACCACAGGAACAATGGATATTTTAGATGTCGTTCCCACCAAACTGCACCAACGCACCCCATTAATTATTGGTAGCAAGGAAAATGTAGCCAAAGTTATGTCTTTTATCAAAACAGGTAATTAGACAAAACCCTGATTAATTAAAAATCAAACTTCATGTTCTAGACTGAACAAATAAAAGAAAAAATAGTCGGTTTTAACCGACTTTAGCTATCAGACAGGGAATTTATTCCCTGGATTCTGGATTCTAAATTCTGGATTCTGAATTCTAATTCTGTACCCCATATACCTGCAACAATCAATCCGTGTCTTTTCTGTGTCATTCATGAACTCTTTAAAAGGCAAAGTCAAGCTATTCTCACCTGTAGAGGGAATTGGGGTAATTGGCAAAGATTAGAACCCCAATCCAAATCCAAATCCCAAATCCCAAATCTAAAATCTAAAATCTAAAATCCTATGGTCAGTTTGTTAGAAAATCCATTGCGTGCCGGTCTACAGCAGCAAGGGATGCCCGAACCACAAATAATTGTCATCTTTGGCGCGTCTGGAGACTTAACTTGGCGGAAGTTAGTCCCAGCATTATACAAATTGCGGAGAGAAAGACGGATTCCCGCAGAAACCACCATTGTGGGCGTAGCCCGTCGGGAATGGAGTCATGAATACTTCCGTGAGCAGATGCAAAAAGGCATGGAAGAAGCTCACGCTAGTGTAGAACTAGGTGAACTGTGGCAAGACTTTTCTCAAGGTTTATTTTACTGTCCTGGGAATATAGACGACCCAACCGGCTACCAAAAACTCAAAACCCTATTAGCCGAACTAGACGAGAAACGGGGAACACGCGGAAACCGGATGTTCTACCTTTCCGTCGCCCCCAACTTCTTCCCCGAAGCTATTAAGCAACTGGGGTTAGGAGGAATGCTAGATGATCCAGAAAAACATCGTTTAGTCATTGAAAAACCCTTTGGACGTGATTTAGCTTCCGCCCAAAACCTCAACCAAGTGGTCCAAAAGTTTTGTAAAGAAAATCAAGTCTATCGGATTGACCACTACTTAGGTAAAGAAACAGTCCAAAACTTGCTGGTTTTCCGCTTTGCTAATGCCATTTTTGAACCTTTGTGGAATCGGCAATTTGTTGACCACGTCCAAATCACCGTAGCCGAAACCGTAGGCGTGGAAGACCGGGCTGGCTATTATGAAAGCGCCGGCGCACTCCGGGATATGTTGCAAAACCACCTCATGCAGCTTTACTGTTTAACGGCAATGGAAGCACCTAACGCTATGGATGCTGATAGTATCCGTACAGAAAAAGTCAAGGTGCTACGAGCTACCCGTTTAGCTGATGTTCATGATTTATCAAAGTCAGCTATTCGAGGTCAGTACAGCGCTGGCTGGATGAAAGGACAACAGGTGGAAGGGTATCGAAATGAACCAGGAGTTAATCCTGAATCCACCACACCCACCTATGTGGCAATGAAGTTTTTAGTAGATAACTGGCGTTGGAAAGGTGTTCCTTTCTACCTGAGAACTGGCAAGCGGATGCCCAAAAAAGTTAGTGAAATTGCCATTCACTTCCGCGAAGTTCCCTCCAGAATGTTCCCCTCTGCATCCCAGCAAGCTAACCCCAACGTTTTGACCATGCGGATACAACCCAATGAAGGGATTTCCCTCCGGTTTGATGTAAAAATGCCCGGTGGTGATTTCCGCACCCGTTCCGTAGATATGGATTTCAGCTATGGTTCTTTTGGGATTTCAGCTACTTCTGATGCCTACGACCGCCTCTTTCTTGATTGTATGATGGGCGACCAAACTTTATTTACAAGAGCAGACGAAGTAGAAGCCGCTTGGCAAGTGGTTACACCTGCTTTATCTGTATGGGATTTACCCGCAGATCCTGCCACTGTCCCTCAGTATGAAGCAGGTACTTGGGAACCAGAAGAGGCAGAATTATTAATTAACCAAGACGGTCGCCGCTGGCGCAGACTGTAGAAATTTTAGATTTTAGATTTTAGATTTTGGATTGGGAATGGATGGGTTGGAAAAGAATTATTACCTATTAATTACTAACCATCACCTAACTTCTAATGCAAAATCTGAAAATCTTAAATCTTAAATCCAAAATCCAAAATCCAAAATCCAAAATAGACTATGATTTCCCAAGCACCAACAATTTATTCTTTGCAAGCCCCCAAAGATGTTTCCCTCACCGAAATTGAAGCAGAACTTACTAAAGTTTGGCAAAGTTACGGTATTCAGGGAGAAGACGGTGGTTTACCCGCTGCTACCCGCGCTACAACATTTACTTTGGTGGTTTACGAACCTGAAGAAACCCAGTATTTGTTAACTGCAACAGGTTTTTACAAGGGTCCTATTGATGGCATTCTCGGACCTCAAACTAAAACAGCATTGCAGGAATTACAAAAAAAGCACCATCTCTCAGAAACTGGTAGTGCAACACCAGAAACTCTCACTGCTTTGCGGCAAGAATATTTCCAAAATCAGCACACCGGACCAAATGGAGATAGTCATGGTGCCGCTATGGGCTATACTTTCAGTCCTACGAGTCCCACCATTGCGGACGAAATTGCCATCCGTAACCCCTGCCGGATCATTGCTTTATGTCCTGTGGCTGGGGATGATGAAGGGGTAAAGGCTCAAGTTTCTGCCTATTGCCCAATTCAAAAGCAGTCTTCTAGCACTCTTGTTTGCTGTGAATATATTACCCTCACTGGTACTGCTTGGGCATTAGAACGCATTGGGGGCATGATTCCCGCTTTATTAATCGGTGGTTTACCTAAGTTCCTCTGGTGGAAAGCTACACCGGATGCGGCTAACCCTTTGTTTAAACGATTAGCCGCAGTTTGCAATAATGTCATTGTTGATTCTTGCAACTTTAATACACCAGAAGATGATTTACTCAGTTTGCAAAAGTTAGTAGAATCTGGTGTACCTTTGGCTGATTTGAATTGGCGGCGGTTATCTGCGTGGCAGGAGTTGACAGCACAAGCTTATGATGCGCCTAATCGTCGGGCTGCTCTTAGAGAAATTGATCGTGTCAATATTGATTACGAAAAAGGTAATGCTGCTCAAGCGTTGTTGTATTTAGGTTGGTTAGCTAATCGCTTAGAATGGCAACCAGTTTCCTATAGACAGGAAAACGGTGATTATGACATCACTTCTGTGCAATTCCTGTCTCAAGACCAAAAACACATAGAAGTTGAGTTGGCAGGTGTTCCCATTGCTGATATTGGGGAAATTGTCGGCGATTTAATTGGTTTGCGGTTGAGTTCTACTAATATTCAAGCTAATTGTGGAACTGTGATTTGCTCGGAAACTGGCGGCTGTATGCGAATGGAAACTCATGGTGGCGCTCAGTCGTCTGGTTTGTTCCAACAGGTTACTTCTCTTGCGGAACAAAAGGCAGAGGCTTTGTTAAGTCAACAGGTGCAACGCTGGGGACGTGAGGCTTTATTTGAGGACAGTCTCATTGCAATTGGTAACACGATTAAGTTAGGTAAATAGTTAATGGTAATGGGTAATGGGTAAGTTGTCAGTTGTCAGTTGTCAGTCGTCAGTGGAAAATATTTTCCCCCTGCCCCCTGCCC
>NZ_JADEWA010000679.1:0-1946 GCF_015207865.1 Dolichospermum sp. LEGE 00246 | reverse complement strand
GGGGTGGGGTTCTTGTATCTCACTCAATCGAGAACCGCTATAAACTAAAGTTTACTCAAAAATTTCCGGGTTATTTAGTCATCTTCAGATGACTTCTGCTATTAGACTGGGAATATGGCTAACGCCACGCTACGCTATCATTCCCAGGCGGGCTACAGGTTTTACGTTAAGTTGACACCAATGAGATTTTGCTTTACCCCTACCGATAGTTAAAAAGCTTTTACTCCTGACTCCTCTTTTAATTGTCCTGTCAGTTTTTCCTGATTGCGTCTGCGGATTTTGGCGTAGAGTTGAATACTCACAGCCATGAAAATCACCAAACCAAAAATTAACCAAGCGGTGAGGTCTGTAGGTAAGTTATTCTTAAATGTCGCCAACATCACAATTACGACTAATAAAAGCGTCGGCGCTTCGTTTAAGGCGCGTAAACTTTGACCAGTCCATTTACATTCATCCGCTGCTAACTGCTTCATCAATTTAGCGCAGTAAATATGATAGCCAATTAAAACCGCTACAAATCCTAATTTGTAATGTAGCCAGGGTTCTTTTAACAGTTCCATGTTGGTAGATAAAATACCAATAGCCATTGCTACTGTCACAAACAGTCCTGGAGTGGTAATAATGTCGTAAAGACGCTTTTCCATGATTTGATACTGGTTCTTCAGTATCGTTCTTGCTGGTTCTGGTTCAAGGTTAGCTTCAACATGGTAGATAAACAACCGCACTAGGTAGAATAACCCCGCAAACCAAACAACAAAGCCAACAATATGAAATGCTTTAAACCAAGAATACGCCATGAATTTTAACCTACCTTTATCAATTTACAAATGATTGCATCTACTCTCATTATCAGGTTAAGATGATTTCGCAGCAAGGATGTGGATAGGTTAAGAAGTGTGAACCGTATATTTGGCATCATCATACTTCATCCCCAGCAGCTTCTTCTTCCATATTAAACTCAACTCGACTTTGTAAAACTATTTCTTCAATTACTTGAATACCTCTTTTAAATTCTAAAACTTTATTAAAACGAAGTATTAGTTCTGGAATATTTATCACTTCCTCTATACATTCCATATACTTTTTAATAATAGCTTTGATTTGATATCTTGTCTTTGCTTGTTCCTCAATCTTATTGAGTAAATATTCGACTTCTTCCTCAGTTTTGATTACAAAAGTAACTGGATATTTTTGTACCTTATCAATATCTAAAAAATATTTTCCCGTATCTAAGGTTTCTGTAACTTGAAAAAACCTTCCCAGAGGCTTCATGACAAAATCTATCCCACCATCATTTGCATTTGTGCGTCCAGTTTTATACAAAATTAAATGATCAATATTTAATTCATCTTGCGACCAACCCCAATATATTTTTTGTTCTGCATAATAATGTTTTAAAATCGCATAACTAACAATCTCAAATACTCTAGCATCTATATTTGGTTTTAATAAACTTCTAATGAATTCAATTGCTGCTTCAGATGAATGATTTTGAATTTCTATCATTTTTTGACAATAAATCACAAATTCATTGAATGAATTCATTCTTGCTTGAATATAAGCATCAATAATATCTTTGATGGATTCAGAAATATTAATTACTTGCTCACCAATTTGAATTTTTAAAAGATTTTCATTAATCCAATATCTATTTGTTGTTGAATCTCTTATTATTGGTAAATAATCTGAGGTGTGAAAATATTTTTTAAATTCTTCATTTAAACGATGATTCAGAGCATGATTTTGAAGTTTGTTTCCAAAAGGTAACTCTCTTTGCCGCATTAATAAATTTATATATTGTGCGCCTTCATAATCTTCATAGCCATTCTTAAGATGAAATTCCTTTTGTAAATAATCTTCAATCAAAACATATATAGCATAATGATTAGCAAAGCTGGATCTTGATTTTGAACCACGATTTGCAGCTTTAGCTTTAATATTAATAT
>NZ_JADEWA010000678.1:0-1956 GCF_015207865.1 Dolichospermum sp. LEGE 00246 | reverse complement strand
AAATTAATATTTAATGTAGAGTTAGTCCCATCATATTTTAAGTTAATTTTTTGGACTATTTTTTCTCTACTTGTTTCATCGGAGTTAATAGTAGTTTTTGCTTGGGTCTCTAAGGATAACATCAATTGCTGTAATTGCGGAATTAATGTTTGATTTAAAGGTTTTTCTACGCCTGTTTCTTTAATTGAGCAAATATCAGCTAATCCCATGCCATAAGCAGAAAGAACTCCTGCATAGGGGTGAAGAAATATCTTTTTTATGCCTAAAGTATCGGCAATCAAACAAGCAACTTGTCCGCCTGCACCCCCAAAGCAACAAAGGACATATTCGCTGACATCATAACCTCTTTGTAAACTGATTTTTTTGATGGCATTTGCCATATTTTCCACAGTGATCGCTATAAATCCGGCTGCTACTTGTTCGGGTGTAGAAGTGTTGCCTGTGGCGGCTACAATCGCCTGGGAGAGTTGGATAAATTGTTTTTTGACGATATCTTTATCTAAGGGTAAATTGCCTGCAATGCCAAATACAGAGGGGAAATATTGAGGGTGAATTTTTCCTAACATGACGTTAGCATCTGTGACGGTTAATTGTCCTCCACGTCGGTAACAAGCTGGTCCTGGATTTGCACCCGCAGATTGGGGTCCAACACGATAACTAGAACCATCAAAATATAAAATTGAACTGCCTCCAGCCGCAATAGTGTTAATTGCTAATACGGGAACTCGCATCCGCGCACCTGCAATTTCTGAGTCTAATTGGCGTTCATATTCTCCTTTAAAGTGGGCAACGTCTGTACTTGTTCCGCCCATATCAAAGGTAATTACTAATTCAAAACCTGCTCTTTTGCTGGTTTGAACTGCACCGACAATACCACCAGCAGGTCCACTTAAAATACTATCTTTTCCTTGAAATTGTTGTGCGTCGGTTAACCCACCATCAGATTTCATAAACATTAATTTAACTCCAGGTAGTTGACTAGCTACTTGGTTAATGTAGTGCCGCAAAATCGGAGTTAAATAAGCATCTACAACAGTTGTATCTCCTCGACTGACTAATTTCATTAATGGACTAACTTGATGGGATATGGAGATTTGTGTAAAGCCGATTTCTTGAGCTATTTGTGCTACTTGTTGTTCGTGGTATGGATAGCGATCGCTGTGCATAAAAACAATGGCACAACTGCGAATTCCTGTGTGATAAGCTGCTTGTAAGTCATTTTTAGTTTGTTCAATATTTACGGCTATTAATTCCTTACCATGAGCATCATAACGTTCCTCTATTTCAATTACCTGTTCATATAGCATGGTGGGTAAAATGATCTGTCTAGCAAAGATATTTGGACGATTTTGATAACCAATTCTCAACGCATCTTTAAAGCCTTTAGTAATAGCCAAAACTACCCGATTTCCTTTTCTTTCTAACAGGGCATTTGTGGCTACTGTTGTCCCCATTTTGACTATTTCTATGGCTTCACTAGGAATAGGTTTTTGGTTGGAAATACCCAAAATATCCCGAATACCTTGAATTACTGCATCTTGATATTGTTCGGGATTTTCTGAGAGTAGTTTATAGACTATTATCCATTCTTGATTAGGGAGAGGAACGATTAAAAACCGTTCTTGATGTTTTGAAAGTCTGTTGATTATTGTTTGATTATTAGTGACAGCAACTATATCTGTAAATGTGCCACCCCGGTCGCCAAATACTTTGAACATTATTTAATTTCCTCAATATTATAAAAATATAGGAATCCGGTTTGATTCTGTGAATTTACTTGTGTGGTCAGGGAACAGGGAACAGGAAAGACAGAATTGATACCTACTGTTAGGTTTCTGGAGATTATCGGTTTCATCTAATACTTTTCAAACAACCTCTTACAGCAAATTGTCATCAAACCCGGAACAATAACCCCACCCCCAACCCCCTCCCCGCAAGCGATGAGGGGGCTAAGAG
>NZ_JADEWA010000677.1:0-1964 GCF_015207865.1 Dolichospermum sp. LEGE 00246 | reverse complement strand
TTTTTTTTGTATTTTTTTTTTTTTTTTTTCAGGAATACGGCACCAACCAAAATTTAACCGGTCTAGGTGGTCGGAAGCGTAAAATTGTTTTAAAGGACAGTTATCTTTCACATGGAAATCTAGGATTTAGATTTCAAGAGATTAATAATTGAAACGAAGTAAAATAATCAATATAAAATAAACCCTAACCTTCACCCTATGCCCACTGAAACAGTAACTCTCCAAATTCCAGAAATTATCTATCAGCGATTAGTTAATACTGCTAATGCTACTCAACGTCCCTTAGAAGAAGTAATGCTTCATGCTTTGCAAGTTGGTAGTCCACCCGCTTGGGATGATGTCCCAGAGGAATTTCAAGCTGGAATTGCCGCATTAGATAAGCTAGATGACAATACTCTCTGGCAAATTGCCAATAGTCGAAAAACAGCAGATGATATGGACAGATATAACATCCTGCTTGATCATAACTCTAGGGGTATACTTACAGAAGTAGAACAATTAGAGTTGATGTCACTTCGACATGAGGCTGATTTATTTATGTTATGTAAAGCCCAAGCAGCAGTATTACTCAGTTGGCGAGGGTATAGTTTATCAAATTCTTAAATTGTTGTGTCTACATATATTTCTGAAAGTTTAAGACAAAAAATCATAGAAAGGGATAAATCACGTTGCTGTTATTGCTTGACATCTGAAGCAAATAGCGGTATTCCTATGACTTATGATCATATTCACCCAGTTTCTAAGGGTGGAGAAACAACTTTTGAAAATCTTTGTTTAGCTTGTCGTTCATGCAACGAATTCAAAAGTGATGCAGTTGAATCTATAGATCCTTTGAGTGGTGAAACTATACAACTTTTTAACCCTCGCCAACAGAAATGGACTGACCATTTTGGATGGAGCGCTGATGGTAGAAGATTAGAAGGTATAAATGCTATTGGTCGGACTACAATAGTTAAGCTACGAATCAATAATCCAGTAATTCTGATTGCTCGAAAGCGTTGGGTAATTAGTGGTTGGCATCCTCCTCTTGATTGATAGCATATAAACAAATAACTTATAAAGCATCTCATTTATTATAAAGACCAACACTTTTGCCTATATTCCTACTGACTACCGTTTCTGTAACCCGATAAATTCTGCTTCATAAATAGTCCTAAAAAAGTAGTACATTAAAAAGTGCATCTAGTAACATTAAAATTTTGATTAAATCACCTGTGCGGAAAATCGTTATTGCTGGTAACTGGAAAATGTTCAAAACCCAGGCAGAATCCGCAGAATTTTTAAGCGGATTTTTGCCTCACCTGGAGGAAACCCCCTCAGAACGAGAAGTGGTATTATTTCCCCCCTTCACCGACCTAAGCCTGGTGTCTAAATCTTTGCATGGTAGCCGTGTAAATTTGGGCGCACAAAACGTCCATTGGGAAGAAAGTGGAGCATATACAGGCGAAATCGCCGCCTCTATGCTAACAGAAATCGGTGTACGTTTTGTCATTGTGGGACATAGCGAAAGACGGCAATTCTTCGGAGAAACAGATGTAACTGTCAATCTCCGTCTTAAAGCTGCTCAAAAGCATGGACTCACACCCATTCTCTGTGTTGGGGAAACTAAACAACAGCGAGATACGGGGGAAACAGAATCAATAATTAGCGCCCAGTTAAAAAAAGACTTGGTAGATATTGATCAAACTAACTTGATCATTGCCTATGAGCCAATCTGGGCTATTGGTACCGGTGATACCTGTGAATCGAAGGAAGCAAATCGGGTAATTGGCTTGATTCGTAATGAATTGACTAATCCCCTCGTTCCTATCCAATATGGCGGTTCAGTCAACCCGAATAATATTGATGAAATTATGGCACAACCAGAAATTGATGGCGCTCTCGTTGGTGGCGCTAGTCTAAAAGCTGATAGTTTTGCCAGAATTGTCAATTATCAATAATGGGGATTGGGGATTGGGGATTGG
>NZ_JADEWA010000676.1:0-1966 GCF_015207865.1 Dolichospermum sp. LEGE 00246 | reverse complement strand
ATTTTATATTTAAACTATAGATTTTTTGATATTGTAAGTATATGAATATAATTACGTAAAGTCAACTTTACTTTCAAGGCTGGCTTTACTGCAATAGCATGGCAAAAAGAACCAAGTTTATAAAACTTTTAGAGCGACGAGGTTTAACTCAAGAAAAGTTTGTGGAACTGGTAGAAAATGCCTGGAGTAACATTTCCGGGCGTAAACTTTCACGACAGGCTGTGAGTGCCTGGTTAAATGGTCATGCAGTCCCCAAATTCTCCCCAGCAGAGGTTTTAGCAGTTATCGAAATCCTGGAATGCACCTTGACTGAACTTGCACTTGCTTTTCCTCATGAGGATAATTCTTAATCTTGACAATGTAAAGTTAACCTTACATACTTTGTATAGATAGTAAGGTGCGCTATGAAACTACCAACAACATTCCAGGAACTCGACCTCACCGGATTTGATATTGAAATTAAGCAGTACAATAGTATTACTAAATCAATGGTTGATATTGCTTGTGCCGTGTTGAAAAAGAATCAGGTCGGTATTGTTATCCGTAGCGTACAATCAGCTTTAAAATATATTTACGGTATTGGTGGTAGTTCTGACACGGTTTGCGATTTATTACGTCAGTGGCGGATTGAGAACATGGATCTTAAAAGAAATGAAAAAAGCCTAATCACCGCAATTCTTGAATCTGTTGATGACGGGGTTCTCGATGTGTCCGATATTCCAGGGGATTATTTGACTGCTATGAACCAATGGGCGATCGCTGTTTATAAACTCGCTTACCAAAACGCCGATTCCTCTATTTCCGGTGACAAACTCAGATATCTAGTTACCGAGAATGAATTGTTAAAACAACAACTTATAGATTTTCCGAGTTTACAACTTGAACTTAATTTTCATAAAGGTGAATGTGAACGGCAGCGGGGTGAACTTAAAGAAGCCTATATAAATCTTAATAAACAACAATTAGCTGATAGTGAAGAGGTTCGGACTAAGTTGGAGGGTTTATATCAAGAACGTAATGATTTGATTGTGAAAAATAATGAACTTGGTAAAAAGTTAGCACAATTGCAAACTCACTTAGAAGAGGCTAATACTACTCTCAGTAATTTACAATTACAACATAGTTCAACAAATGGCAAAGTTGCTGTAGCAATTAGATAATCAATGGGGGCATTTTGTCCCCTGATAAATAATTAATGCTATCGCTTTTAGGTGCTGTTCTCTTTGGGATTATACCATGATTTCAGCACAAGAATTACAGGAATCTCTCAAGCATTTTACTAGCACTGATAATTATTACCGACATTTGTTAAGTATTCGCTACACCGACGGTATTCAATATTTAGCACAGGAAGCCCAGTGTTATTGGTTAATTGATGTGATTGCCAGTCATCAAACCAAACGATTATTAGCTAATAAAATGCTCAAAGATTTCCAGCTATGGTATTTGATGGTTGGCGAGGAACATGAATTCATTAAACCCAAACCTCATCATCAAGCGGTTGTAACTTGTTGGGGAGATACACCAGATCCAGAAATTACGCCATATATCAGACAGGATATTGAGTTTACTGATTTTCCCTTACCCGAAATCAAACTTTTTCTTGTTCAGGGTGTGTTGATGTTACCTGGGGAATATTGATGAAAGAGATGGCTTTAGTTGCGGTGCAATTAGCATTTCTTGATAATGGACACCATCAACGAATTAGTGAATGTTCTAAAGACAGATTTTCGGCGGTTCTTGGTTCTTATGGGAAAAGCTATGATGTCATATATCATAACTCCTTTGTTTATATTACCATCAGATTTTGTTTGCCTAAGAGAAAAGCGGAATCTTTGGCTAAGAAATTGAATCAAGCACTCGACGACTGGCAAAGTAAATAGCATTATGGTGGGGTAACTCCCACTATTTAACTATAGCATAATTTGTTATTCACAGTATCAAAATAACATAATTTGTTATTGAT
>NZ_JADEWA010000675.1:0-1974 GCF_015207865.1 Dolichospermum sp. LEGE 00246 | reverse complement strand
AAGGAACTACTGCGCCGGAAATGATGTTGTTTCCGTAGAGTAAAGAACCTGCAACTGGTTCGCGGATACCATCAATGTCAACTGGAGGTGCGGCGATGAATGCAATTACGAAGCAAGCGATCGCAGATAGGAGGGTGGGGATCATGATTACGCCGAACCAGCCGATGTATAAACGGTTGTCAGTGCTTGTGATCCACTCGCAGAAGCGGCTCCATACGTTAGCACTTTCGCGCTGTTGTAAGGTGGTTGTCATGTGTTTATAATTGCGTTTGAGTTATGTATGTTCTGGTAGGTATTTCTACCTCATGTCTTTATAGTAAGCCTTATATTTCGATTTGTAAAGGGGTTTTCGTAATATTTTTCGATAAATCTAGAAACCTGGGTCGTCTTTATGGCTATAACCTAGATATGGCAAGGCTTTCTACTGTTAATATTTCTTATAAAAACTTTTAATTTTCTTGTTACCTACGCAAAACATTCCTCAAACCCTCATTTCTCTGTGTTCTCTGTGGCTGGAGTTGTATATCTATAAGTAATTGGACAAAAATATTTACAGTCATTGCGAGCGAAGGGAAGCAATCACAACCCTTGCGATTGCTTCATTTCGTTCCATATGGCTAACGCTGCGCTAACGCAATGACATTGTGTAATTAATTCTGTCTCACTACTTAACAAAACCCTTACGGTACAAGGGTTATAAACAATTATTTCCATATTTTCATGTCTGTTAGCTTCTACACCCGCCCGGAAATTCATTTCCGGGCTAATAGCGAAAGTAAACTCAAGTTTACTCAAAAATTTCCGGGTTATTTAGTCATCTTCAGATGACTTCTGCTATTAGACTGGGAATATGGCTAACGCCACGCTACGCTATCATTCCCAGGCGGGATAGATGTTTTACGTTAAGTTGACACCAATGAAGCTCTTGCTTTACCCCTACGTTTAGAATCAAACAATTAAGCCGTTTTCAGTATAACGCCACGCTGCGCTATTAGGAGGATTTAGAAGAAGTTAGAAGTAATATCAAGTCTGGAAAATTGAACGATTTTTTTTGACGGGTAATGATCGGAAAAACTTCTGTTCTTCCCTCCCCTGCCTCTTTTCTCCCCCTGCTTGCCTTCACCCGTCATTTTCGGGTTGACAGACTACTAGTACAAAACGGCGTAAATAAACCAACCATTCTAAATCCTCCAAAAGCCTATACTGTCTTCATTTTGACTTTTGACTTTTGACTTTTGACTTCCGCCTTGCGGTACTAGTCAGTATGTTCCCAAAACAAAAAAACGCTCCCCATAATTGGAGAGCGTTTTCTATTTAACTAAACCGATTAACCGTTGATTGCAGGAGCGCTTAAAGCAACAGGAGCAACATCAGCAGCAGCCAAGTCTAGGGGGAAGTTGTGAGCGTTGCGCTCGTGCATTACTTCCATACCTAAGTTAGCGCGGTTGATTACGTCAGCCCAAGTAGCGACTACGCGACCTTGAGAATCCATGATTGATTGGTTGAAGTTGAAACCGTTCAAGTTGAACGCCATGGTGCTGATACCCAAAGCTGTGAACCAAATACCAATTACAGGCCATGCAGCGAGTAAGAAGTGTAGTTGACGGCTGTTGTTGAAGGAAGCGTATTGGAATATCAAGCGACCAAAGTAACCGTGAGCAGCTACGATGTTATAGGTTTCTTCTTCTTGTCCGAATTTGTAACCGTAGTTTTGCGATTCGTTTTCGGTTGTTTCTTTAACTAATGAAGAAGTCACCAAAGAACCGTGCATTGCGGAGAACAAAGAACCACCGAAGACACCAGCTACACCTAACATATGGAAGGGGTGCATCAAGATGTTGTGTTCAGCTTGGAACACGATCATGAAGTTGAATGTTCCAGAGATACCTAAAGGCATACCGTCAGAGAATGAACCTTGACCGATTGGGTAGATCAGGAATACTGCGGTTGCTGCTGCTACAGGTGCAGAGAAGG
>NZ_JADEWA010000674.1:0-1982 GCF_015207865.1 Dolichospermum sp. LEGE 00246 | reverse complement strand
ATCTAAGATAAGTTTACTATGTAGTCAAATTTTTAGGCATTTTTTAAATCTCAATAAAACTAAAATTCTCACAGCAGAATAAGTAACAACAAATCTCTAATTGCAAAAATGGAAACATTCAAATGCAATAATTTTAGTAACAATGATAAACTTTTGTAGAAACTTTCCTTTGGAAATTTCCCCCTGGTTCTATCAGCGTTCTTTAATAAAAATACGTAAACAAATTTAAACCAGTATCTACTAATTTTTGAACAGGAGCATGACAATGACAACATCATTTGTACCAGCAAGTAGCACGAATTACACCCTAGTTGGTACGGCAGAAGATGATATTCTTGATGCCTTAACTGGAGGGGGAAACAATATCCTTCAAGGTGGTGATGGGAATGATGAGTTATTTGCCTATACTAATGATAAACTCTTTGGAGAAGCAGGAAATGATGAACTCCACTCTGAGGGTAATGGTGGCAATACCTTAGATGGTGGAGATGGTAATGATATTATTTTTGCTGACCGTAATGATACTATTTTAGGCGGCGCAGGTGATGACACAATTTTTGGTAATCGCGGTGGCAATACTTTAACTGGTGGCGCGGGTAAAGATACATTCTGGCTGGCTAATGCCGAATATCCCAACAGTCCAAATATCATTACAGACTTTAATCCCGCAGATGATAATCTGCGAATTGATATTGATGGTATCAAATTAGACAAACTCAGTTTCTCGGCTCAAGGAAATGACACTGTAATTAGTGCAAATAATACACAATTTGCTATTCTTAAAGATCAAAATTATGAATTACCAATATTTACGATTACTTCAGCTTCAGCAATAGAAGGAAGTGCAATCGATTTTACTGTCACCCGCACAGGAGATAAGCAAACTACTCGCAGTGTAACTGTATCTACGTCTATTGGTACTGATGATACAGCTAGTGCAAATGACTTAACTGCAAAAACAGAAATTCTCACATTTGCAGCAGGTGAATCTAGCAAAACCTTTACGGTTCAAACAACTCAAGATAGCCTATTTGAAGGCAATGAGACTTTTACTGTTAGTTTAAGTAATCCTAGCAATGATGCGGTTGTCAGTTCTACAAATGGTACAGCGAAAGGAACAATTAATAATGATGACGCTGCACCCATATTTAGTATTGCTACTGCTCAGGCATTAGAAGGAAGCACTATTAACTTTACTGTCACCCGCACAGGAGATGCTCAACCTAACCAAAGTGTAACTGTAACTACCTCTATTGCGACAGATGATACAGCTAGTGCCAGTGATTTGACTGCAAATACTCAAACTCTCACATTTGCACAGGGAGAAAGTAGCAAAACCTTTACTGTGCAAACAACTCAAGATAGCCTATTTGAAGGCAATGAGACTTTCACTGTGAGTTTAAGCAATCCTAATAATGGTGCGGTTGTTAGTTCTACCAACGCTACAGCGAAAGGAACAATTAATAATGATGATGCTGCACCCATATTTAGTATTGCTGCTGCTTCAGCAACAGAAGGAAGTGCAGTTAATTTCACTGTCACCCGCACAGGAGATGCTCAAGCTAACCAAAGTGTAACTGTAACTACCTCTATTGCGACAAATGATACAGCTAGTGCCAGTGATTTGACTGCAAATACTCAAACTCTCACATTTGCCACAGGTGAAAGTAGCAAAACCTTTACTGTGCAAACAACTCAAGATAGCCTATTTGAAGGCAATGAAACTTTCACTGTGAGTTTAAGCAATCCTAATAATGGTGCGGTTGTTAGTTCTACCAACGCTACAGCGAAAGGAACAATTAATAATGATGATGCTGCACCCATATTTAGTATTGCTACTGCTTCAGCAACAGAAGGAAGTGCAGTTAATTTCACTGTCACCCGCACAGGAGATGCTCAAGCTAACCAAAATGTAACCATAGCCACATCCATAGATGTTGGTGATACAGCGAGTGGAAGTGATTTTACTACAAAAACAGAAA
>NZ_JADEWA010000673.1:0-1984 GCF_015207865.1 Dolichospermum sp. LEGE 00246 | reverse complement strand
ATTTATATATGTGAAAATTCTCGATAAATATTAAAAGTATAATTTAGGTTTATGTTAAAATACGGGAATATTCTCCACTATTGTAACTTCACCATGAAAAAATTAATTCCCGTAATTGCTGTCATTCTTAGCTATGTATCTTTGATAGGTTGTGGTAACACACCCAAGGTTGCAGTTCAAGAAAATTCGAGTAATAGTGTTACTGAAAGTCCAACGGAAACTTCTCCAGTAGCAGTCAGTGAAAAAGAAGATAAACAAGCATCAGAAACACAAAGAAATAAAGATAATAAAGAACATAAGAGAAAATTTTTTCGTAATAATCTAGATAAAAATACTAAAACGGGTATAAGTATAAAACCCAAGGAGGGAACGGTTACAAAATTAGTCAATGGTGATTTAATGTGTTACGTCACTTTAGTAGATAAAAAAGGAATTGAACACAATGTTGGAGCGACTTTTGAAATGTGTGCTGATGAAAAAAAGGTGTTAAATAAAAAAGTTAATGCCGTTTATGAAATCCAATCAGTGAGTGATTGTCAAAGTGCAGAACCTTGTGGTAAAACTCGCAAAGAATCCATTATTACAAAAATGGAAGTTGTAAATGCAGGTGTAGAGGAAAAATCACCAAGCAGTAATTCCCAAAGTGGTAAATCACAAACTTTAAGTAATGATAAATGGACAATTACTTTGAGTAATACTGATTCTTGGAATGGAGTTAATGGTACGGGAGATGTCAGTTATCAAGGATGTGATACTAATGGTAAATGTCTCCAGTTAACAGGTGGTAAAGTCTCCTGTCGAGATGGTAAATGTATTACAGGTTGGAAAAATGGGGATTATGTCTACATTTTAGAACAACCTATAACTGAAGATGGAAATTCTACCTCCACTTTAATAGTGAGAAAAGATAATACTGAAATTTTAAACTCTCCGGGCTTAAAAGTTGTCTCTGGTAATTAGGGAACAAAAATTTGGCGTTGCTGATTAAGGGTATGAATTTTAGTCTCACGCCAAGGCGCAATCACGCACTGAGGTTTGAGTTTTAAAGGTTCAATTTGGGAATTTCATACCTCGATAAGTAGTGAGACAGAATTAATTACACAATTTTATTGGGAATGGAACGAATCGAAATGAAGCAATCGCAGGGGTTGTGATTGCTTCCCTTCGCTCGCAATGACTGTAAATATTTTTGTCCGATTACTTATGGCTACGCCACGCAGGCTATCAGCAACGCCAAAAATTTAAGCAAATCTGGGCAACAACCGGGGGGTTTGTCCCTACTCTGGTGTAAAATTTTGATCAAGAAAATTCAGAGCATGATTGCGAAGTTCAAAATATTCTGTGGAGTTACGCATGGCTATTCTATCTCTGGGATGTTCAAAAGGAACTTTTAAAATTTCTCCTATTGTTGCCGATGGTCCATTCGTCATCAAAATAATTCGGTCTGACATATAGATTGCTTCGTCAACATCATGGGTAATCATCATGACTGCTTGACGATGATGTTCCCAAATATCTAATACTTGACGTTGTAATTTACCACGAGTTAAGGCATCCAAAGCCCCAAAAGGTTCATCCATTAATAACATTTTAGGACGAATTGCTAAAGCCCTAGCAATACCAACCCTTTGTTTCATTCCTCCAGAAATTTCATCAGGGTATTTATCTGCGGCTGGGGTTAAGTTTACCATTGCTAAATGTTCATTGACAATGCTAATTTTTTCGGCACGATTGGCATTTTTCAAAACTTCATCTACTGCTAAACGGATATTTTCGCGGACAGTTAACCAAGGTAATAATGAATAATTTTGAAATACCATCATTCTATCGGCTCCTGGTTTACGAATCTCTTTTCCATCTAAGCGAACTGAACCAGATGTAGCTTTTTCAAAACCACCAATTATTTTTAATAATGTGGATTTACCACAACCAGAATGACCAATTACAGAAATATATTCATCTTCATTAATGGTCAAATTAACAT
>NZ_JADEWA010000672.1:0-1986 GCF_015207865.1 Dolichospermum sp. LEGE 00246 | reverse complement strand
GAAACATGATTTGGTAACAGCACCAAAAGATTGGGAATATTCAAGTTTTCATCGCGCTGTGCGTCAAGGTATGTATGACATGATGTGGGGTGCGGGTGAGGAAATTATTTTTGATGATGATATTGGCTAAAAATTTAACACTATTATTTGCTCTGGACGTAAACCAAGAGATTCATAAGTTTGTCCACTGCGATCGCTAAATTCTACTTCAAATACAGTACCATCGGCTAATAATTCAACTATTGTACCAACTTGACCACGTAACAAGTTATATTCAGGTAAATCCACTGTTAATGCTACTACGTCTAGTAATTGGGGCATACTTTTAGTCATCTGGAATTGTCTTTCCTTCTTCATATTGAGCTATTGCTTGTTCAATTATTTCATTACTCACATCTGTCAGATCAGATTTAGAATAAATTGTAGTGAGTATAATTCCTTGAGCATTTTTCAGATAATAAATCACCCTATATCCTCCACTTTTTCCTTTTTGAATGTTACTATTTTTAATACGAACTTTGAAAACTTGATATTTAATTCCTGCAATTCTATCTCCAGGAATTTCACCTGCTTGTAGTTGATCAATTAAAGGTTGAACATCACTACGAATTGAACGATAGCGTTTAGCCAGTTCTCTTAAATCCCTTTGAAAACGAGGAGTAAGAGCAATTTCAATTAGTAGTGGTTCATTATTATTCTGCATCTATTCCTTCCCACATTTGTGAAAGGGGTATAGTTTGTCCACTTAATGCTTCTTTTATTCCCTGATGAATACCTTCAATGACAATTTCTGTGGGTGTTTCTTCAAGAGATGAATTTTTCTCTAATTGGAAAATAGATTTTTGGATAAGTTCCAATGTGTATGTTTCCACAGAAAGTCCTTGCTGTTGTGCTTCTTGTATTAAATACTGTTCTAATTCTGGTGGTAAGCTGAGGGTTAGTGTCATAAGTCTATTGTGGATGACTTTATATATTGTAAACCTGCAAAAATAAAAAATTGTAAGTTAGGAGAAAATTATTTTCGATACTCATAAAATCTGTTATATTATAGTACATACGAATTAAAAACATCAAATCCAGATAACTTACAAAATTCATAACTAACTAAGGTTAAATCATCATGTCTAGTATAAACACAGGTATTGAGTGGACAGATAAAACTTGGAATCCTACAACTGGTTGTAACAAAGTTAGTCCAGGTTGTGTGCATTGCTACGCAGAAGCTATTACTAAACGCTTTCCTAATAATTTTAAAAATGGATTTGATTTAACTCTACATCCAGAAAGATTGACAGAACCTTTAAAATGGCGTACTCCTAGTAGAATATTTGTTAATTCAATGAGTGATCTTTTTCATGAAGAAGTACCTTTAGATTTTATTCAAAAGGTATTTAAAGTGATTCATGCTACACCTCATCATATATATCAAATATTAACAAAAAGACCTGAAAGATTAGTTGAATTATCACCACATCTAGACTTTCATAAAAATATCTGGTTAGGTGTATCAGTGGAAAATCAAAGTTATGTTTCTCGTATTGATTTACTTCGTCAAGTTCCTGCAAATGTGCGTTTCCTTTCCTGTGAACCATTGTTAGGTTCATTAAATCTTGACCTCACAAATATTGATTGGGTCATTGTTGGTGGAGAATCTGGTCAAAAACATCGTCCAATGAATATTGAATGGGCTGAAGACATTCGTGACCAATGCCAAAAAGCAGAAGTTGCATTTTTCTTTAAGCAAATCGGTGGTAGAACTTCTAAAGCTGGTGGTAAGTTATTAGATGGTAGAATATGGGATGAAATGCCAGAAGCTTGGCAAGAACATCAGAAAAAATGGGGTCAATCTCCACGAAAACTATCATTAAAAAAAGAAAGTTTGCAACTTACTGCTTAGGTGGAAATGTAACTTTAACAAAATCTCCAAAGGTATTTTTTATTCGTTCATTAACAGGTGGTTCTGTAGTAAAAAACACAATTTTATTT
>NZ_JADEWA010000671.1:0-1991 GCF_015207865.1 Dolichospermum sp. LEGE 00246 | reverse complement strand
ATGTAGAATTGGTGTTACGCTTCTTTGCTTATCGTCATATAGATAAATTAAAATCTCCAGTTGATAAGTTTTTAGATGAATATTTAAAACAAGCCAAATATTTTACATAATCAAGAAATAATGCGATCGCTCCTAGTTAACGGTGAAGGTGGTGTGATCGCTCTTTGTTGGTTAATAGTGGAAGAAGTGCGATCGCTCTTAAGTAAACTATACTGGAGATGTGCAATTGTGCGGAACTCAGTACCACAAGCGATAGCGAAGCGCTCCGCAGGAATCACTGAGATCAGGTCAGTGAAAAAACAAGTTTAAGAGTTAAAAAGCAGTAGAGTATTAACTGAACCAATAGGTTATAGAATTAGTCCAGATGGTAGTAGTATTCCACTTTACTATGGGGAGATAAAAATCAATGCAGACAACCAATACCACGTCATACCCCGCACCAGACCAAGTGAAGAATAACTGGGAATTTACAGAAGTATGGATAGACCCGATGTTATCACCTCCATACATTCTATACCGAAATAAACTGAGTAATGATATAGTCTGAGATTTGTATAATAAATTTTCGCGTTTTCAGATCAAGATTTATAATATAGACGTACTACACTGCTTCTCAAGGATAATTATGCCTATCCAGTTTCGGTTTCACCCAGAAAAAGCTGTAGAAGCAGCAGCTATTCTTATGAAGCTGCATGGTAAGCCTATCAAGTATTTAGGCTTGCTAAAAATGCTCTATATAGCTGATCGTATTGCATTAGAAAGAATAGAACAACCCATAACAGGGGATAACTATGTATCAATGAAATATGGTCCTGTTCTTAGTGGTGTTTATGATCTAATTAAAGGTAAGCCTGTTGATGATGCTCTACCTCTGTGGTCTGAGTACATTTCTCCTGGTGACAAGAACTTTGTTTACTTAGTCAAAGATCCAGGAAATGATGAACTATGCGAAGAAGAAGAGGATATTCTTCAAGAGGTATATCAAACCTTTGGACATCTTGATCCATTTCATGTTGCTGAATGGACTCATGATTTACCAGAGTGGAAAGATCCTCATGGTTCTGCTATTCCCATTTTAGTAGAAGATATTCTGAAAAATATTGGTAAAAGTCAGGAAGAAATTGAGGAAATTAGACAAATAGCACTGAGGGAAGCATATTTAGATGAGGTGCTAAGTGTCTAGTATTTCTATAAACATAGGATAGGAGATGTATTTTTAATTGATACACCTCCTAATGGACAGCATTTTTACGTCGCAATTGCAAAAACTTCTGATAATAAATATTTATTTGTTAATTTAACAGACAAGAAAAATAACTCTGAAGGAGTTTGTGTTTTAGCACCAGATCCGAGTTTACCAAGTTTTATTAAAAAGGAATCTATTATAGCTTACTATTTTGCTCGTGAAATGGATGCAAATGATCTTGCTATTTGTATAACTTCTGGTAGTCCTATTCCCAAAGATTGTTTATCTGCTGATATTGTATCACAAATTCAACAGGGAGGATTGATTTCTAAGAAGTTGAAGAATAAATATAAAACTGCATTGAAGAATTTTTTAGGAATTGATTAAATTAAACTTAGTAATGGGAAAGGTTTACTTGAAAATCACGAATAATTGGTAATTGATAAAAATGAGGTAAGGTGAATTATAAGTAATACAAAATCTGTGCGTCGTCGTCAACCAGGGAGAATTTTTCCAGAATTTACAATACCACCGGAAGAATTAGCTAGAAGGGAAGCAGCGAAACGAGAGGAGAACATAGTGAACTCAAATTTTCTGAAAATATTGATGAACTGAAACAACAGTTTATCAACCGTCGTGAATTTATGAAATTATCAATAGAGGAACGAAAAAAGATTTTAGCGTCACAATCCGATTTAATGTTAGGGCATTACCAGCATAATTAAGAGTAGTCATGATAAAAGATTAATTAAAAATTAAGAATAATGCTTAACCGATTAGGCATTTGTGAATGGATATGATATAC
>NZ_JADEWA010000670.1:0-1992 GCF_015207865.1 Dolichospermum sp. LEGE 00246 | reverse complement strand
TCATCAAATAAGAAGTCGGGGATCTTACCCCAACTAATAAACCCAAAAAAATTACTATCGTTTGTATATTTCATCATCAAAATTGTCGTAGAATTGCAAGCGAGCAGTTCCCACAACTAAATTATTTACATTTTCTCCAGGGGAAATAACCTGGACTCAAAATGGATAAATACCTTTGTTAGTGGGATTATAAAATGGTTTTAAACCGATGGTAATTGTTTAATTAGCGGTAACTGGTTGGTTAAAATTAGCAATAACAGTTTGCGGTTGATATGGATTTTTGGCTAGGGTAATACCTAGCCTTTTTTTTGTCCATTTGTTTCTGCAAAAGCAATAAGTAGGTTGGCGTTGAAAATTGTCGTTGGGGCAAGGGAACAGGAAGAGAGTTTTGAGTGATTTTACTTTTCTTCACATACCTTTAAATTTTTCTGTTCACCTACTTACTGTTTTTTTGATCAAATTCAATATTTTCTAGACCGTCTATTTGTGTGAAAACAACCTATTGTAATTGCTAATTAGCCAGAAATTCTGGTAAGTTCTATCTAACTGCATAAAATTCTAGCTCACGAATCAAAATTCTCTTAGTTATGGAAATTAGGGATGAAAAAATATAATCCGCTAAATAATGCTGGTAAACTGACTGCTTTCCTATGTTTGCTTACCATTTTGCTCACACCTTGTGTGATAGTTAATGCTGGTGAACGTGGTGTATTAATGAAATTTGGTCAAGTCCAAACACAGATATTAGGAGAAGGTATTCACTTAATTATCCCTGTAGTTAATACAGTTAAAAAATTAAGTATCAGAATTCATAAGCAGGAAATATCAACTGAAGCAGCTTCTAAAGATTTACAGAATGTTTTTACAGATTTAACTCTTAATTGGCATTTTTTACCAGATAAAGTTAATAAAATATTTCAACAAATTGGTGATGAAGATCAGGTTATTGAATCTATTATAAATCCAGCAATTGAAGAAGTATTAAAAGCAGTCGTAGCCCAATATACTGCTGAAGAAGTAATTACAAAACGCGGGGATGTTAAGAGAGAGTTAGATCAAGCCCTAACGGCAAGATTGGGAAATTATAATATAGCAGTTGATGATATTTCCTTAGTTCATATTCGCTTTTCTGACCAATTCAGAGCAGCAGTAGAATCCAAACAAATTGCCGCACAGGAAGCAAAACGGGCTGAATTTATTGCCTTAAAAGCAGTGAAAGAAGCAGAAGTAAAAGTCAATTTAGCCAAAGGGGAAGCAGAAGCTCAAAACTTACTCAGAGAGAGTTTGACACCGGAATTACTGCAAAGGCAAGCGATAGAAAAATGGAATGGAAAACTACCGCTAATTATGGGTAAAGATAGTTTAAATATCTGGGATATTCAGAAGTTAATTACAGCTAGTGAAAATTAACTTCTGTAGAATATGGTAAATAATTCTAGTAATCACCCATTAGTAAAGAAAATGGGAGTATCAATAATCTTCAATTGAATTAGAAGTACAATCACTAATGTGTATGCAGTTGAAGAAACGAGACTGTTAAATAATTCTTTTTTGAGATTACGTTCCTTGTTTTCTTGTTGAAACATATCTACTGAGCCATATTGCATCAACAGGATGCCTATAATATTTGATAGCCAGTAGCCAAGAATAGTACAAGGAAACAGTAATTTTGGCGATAATAAACTACATAAATACCCAAAAAAGTAAGCAATGGGTAGATTAAATAATAAATCATTCCACCAACATAAAGGAGAAAGCAAGTATCCCAACACTAACAAAAATCCACCCCTGAGTTTCTTCCAAATATTCACGTTTGGCTGCGCTAAGTAGAGTTGTGTATTTTCGCTATTCATGCTGACTGTCGAGCTTTCTGTTTGGAGATTAGTCATAAAACTACACTATTTTTATAGTCTTAGAGGGTGTTTGAGAAGTTTTTAATGTATAAACAAACCCCTCTCCAAACCTCTCCCCGAAGCGGGGAGAGGCTTGGAG
>NZ_JADEWA010000669.1:0-1994 GCF_015207865.1 Dolichospermum sp. LEGE 00246 | reverse complement strand
ATTATACTCAATGCTGCTAAAATTACTAATTTTTAGATAAAAAATAACTTTTTTATGAATTAATGATAGTAATATTTCTGAGTTCACGAAAAACGTTTATCTAGTAATACAATTGAGGGAGGGGAGACCCCAAGGCTGTTTCATTCGTTAAGGAGGATGGATTTGTCAATATCATTAGCGATAATTTTTGGGACGAAATTGATAGGACACAAACATATTGACCCAAAAATTTTAGATTTTTATCATAAAAATTAGAGCGATAGCGTAAGCGCTGCTGCAAGTGCCAGAGGCGATCGCCACGAATCACAAAAATATTTCTAGGCAGGTTTTGGGAGTGCCAATCACGAAGCTAGAGCAACTTTTAAAATCGGCACTCCGAGATCATAAATTTACGCTTCTGCTAAAAAGGGATAGTCAGTGTAGCCCTGTTCTGTGCCGCCGTAAAAGGTACTGCGATCGTAGGGATTTAACGACGCATTCAGGGCAAAACGTTTCACAAGGTCAGGATTAGAAATATAGATGCGACCATAGGCAATTAGATCAGCTTCGCCCTTGGAGATGATTTGTTCGCCAATTTCACGGTTTAATCCGCCAGCGGCAATAATTTTGCTGTTAAACAGGGGACGGAAAAAACCAGCGGTGAGGTCGCTACTGAGATGTTCTAGGGTATCTTGGCTTGCATTGAGACGGGGTTCGATGAGGTGTAGGTAGGCTAAGTTAAATTTGTTGAGTTCCTGCACGACATAGCTGAAGAGAGTCCTGGGGTCTGAGTCGCCCATGTCGTTAAAACTGCCGGAAGGAGATAATCGTAAACCAACGCGATTGCCACCCCAGACTTCAATCACGGCTTCCAGAACTTCCATCAAAAAGCGTGATCTATTTTCTACTGAGCCGCCATAGGCATCGGTGCGGTGGTTGGTGCAGTCTTGCAAAAATTGATCAATCAGATAACCATTTGCGCCATGTACTTCAACGCCGTCAAAGCCTGCTTCAAGGGCATTTTTCGCACCTTGACGATATTGGTCAATCACGCTGGGGATTTCTGCGAGTTCAAGGGCGCGGGGCGCGACGTAGGGTTTCATGCCTTCGTAAGTTCCGACTTCTCCTGTTGGGGCGATCGCGCTAGGGGCAACGGGTAATTCACCATTTGGCTGGAAATCAGGATGGGAAATGCGTCCAACGTGCCAGAGTTGCAGAAAAATGTGACCACCTTTGTCGTGAACCGCTTGGGTAACTTTTTTCCAGCCAGCAATCTGTTCAGCGGAATGGATGCCGGGGGTAGCGGGATAACCTTGTCCTTGGGGACAGACTTGGGTTGCTTCGGAAATAATCAGTCCAGCGGTTGCTCGTTGTGCATAGTAGGTAGCATGGAGTTCGTAGGGAACGTTGCCAGCCGCAGCACGACAGCGAGTTAAAGGAGCCATCACCAGACGATTCGGTAAGGTGTAAGTACCGAGTTGTATAGGGGTTAATAATTGCAGCGTGTTATCCATAAATCTAACTGGAATCGTTTTTAAGTATTCAGGATAGTCTATATCAAAAATGACGGGACGATTACTGGCAAGTTGGAGATTGTGAGATTGAAGATATTAAAAAAACAGTTTTTGGTGGACGTAAAGCCCAAGAAATTGTATGAATAAGGTTGTGCAGAGGTTGAAGTAGATGACGTTGAAATCGAGATTAAAACTCTTTTTTGATAAGGGTTACGTCTTTTCATTTTGAAAAAGTGATAAAAAAGGGTTAAATTTTACACGATGTGTACTATAGTTTCCTTTTTTTCCTCTAGCTGTAACACCATCAATGACAGCGTAAGCAAGGTCTAACTCATCATCAAATATTTGCCCGGATAGCTCATCTTTTTTAAGGTGCTGCCACTTCAATTCAATTGGATTCATTTCGGAGCAGTATTTTGGTAAAAAGAAAATGTACAAACCCATGTCTTCCCACTTTTTCCATAATTTGTTATGTAAATATATTTTTTTGATGTATTTTAT
>NZ_JADEWA010000668.1:0-1998 GCF_015207865.1 Dolichospermum sp. LEGE 00246 | reverse complement strand
AGAGACGGGATTAGGGGTGGGGTCTTTTTTTAAGTCAGGTTGGCATTAAAAATTGTCGTTATGACAAGGGAACAGAGAACTCCAGAAGAGGTTTTGGTTTTGGGCAACTTTACTTTTCGTTATATATTACTCTTATGAGAAGCCGCTCCGCGTCTACGGTTTTTTCCCGTTCACCTACTTATCAGCCGTAATTATACATATAGAACTATGGACAGACGATCTTTTTTATTAGGTACAAGTATCTTAGCACTTTCTCAGGCGATCGCCGGCTGCGGAACAAACCAGCAACCACTCTTAAATGTCCAATTATTAAAAAATTCTATCCCCGGTCAGGTAGTTAATCAGTTTCGGAAAACCGTCACTCAAGGGGGTAAATTAAAATTTACCCCAATTAATCAGTTGGAGGATTTATTCAAATTATTACAAACTTGGCAACAACCACCAACTAATAATCAGCAACAATGGACTCGTTATTTACCATTCAATCAAAATCAAAAATCACCAACTGCCAATTTAATCACATTGGGAGATTATTGGTTACAAGCAGCAATTGATCAAAAATTAATTCAACCATTAGCAACAGCAAATATCAAAAATCTAGTTAACCTCAATCAAAAATGGCAACAGATAATTAAGCATGACCAAGAGGGTAAAATTTGGGGCGTTCCTTATCGGTGGGGGAATACAGTAATTATTTATAATCAAGAAAAGTTTCAACAATTGGGTTGGACACCAACAGATTGGAGTGATTTATGGCGGAGTGAATTGCAAAATCGCATTTCTTTACTAAATCATCCCAGAGAAGTCATTGGTTTAGTTTTGAAGAAATTAGGAAAATCTTATAATACAGACAATATCAATCAAATCTCTGCCTTAGAAACGGAATTAAAAGCATTAAATCAACAAGTCAAATTCTATGATTCTAAAAACTATCTAGAACCACTAATTATTGGGGACACTTGGTTAGCAGTTGGTTGGTCTGATGATATTATCCCCATCATCAATCGTTATCCAAAATTTGCCGCAGTTGTCCCCAAATCGGGAACAGCAATTTGGGCTGATTTATGGGTAAGTCCCACAGGTGTTAATAATGACAGTTTAGCATACCAATGGCTAGATTTTTGTTTACAACCCAATACATCTAAACAAATTGCCCTACTAACTAAAAGCAATTCTCCCATTGACAAGACTATGGTTAATGGGGATATTCAGAAGCAGTTACAGAATTTATTATTAACTGATTCAGAAACTTTTGCCAAAAGTGAATTTTTACTGCCTTTCCTTCCAGCAGTGATGAAAGATTACGAAGATTTATTTATGAAGATTAAAAAATCCTAATTTGACAAAGCAAAACTGAAACCGATTTGACTTCGATGATTCATCTGAAGCCGACAGGAAGCAGGACTTTGAGAAAAATTGCAGGTGTACGTTGCTAAAGCTTCTTTCTGGTAGTTAAAAATTCGGATATTGTAACCAAATTTACTAGCTAGGCTACCTAAACGATTCACAAAAACATACTTACCAAAATAGTCTAATAAGCCCCAAATTTGCTGATTAACAATTAAATCTGCCCGGGGTGGTTCTGTTTGCGAGGGTGGGTAAACTATCCAATTATCTAAAAGTTGTTTTTCCGAGTTTTCCTTAGCCCACCATAAACTAGGAACTGTTAATTTTTGGGGATCAATAGTTTTAGCTGTGATGATATTATCCTTTGGTTGGGTAAGTAAATCTAGCTGCAAAGGTGCATCAGAGGGGAGAAACATATTTTCTGCTTTTGATGGGAGAATGAGTAAAAGCGAAGCAGTAAAAAATCCCATTGCTAATAATAACAGTGGTTTTTTACGGACAAATAACATATTGTTAGTCATAGCTTTAATACTTGATATTTATTTCCCACAATGTTCATGATTCAATCGAGAAAATCCTGATTGAAATATAAAAATTTTATGGAGTCAGGAGTCAGGAGTCAGGAGTAGGGGAAGTAGGGGGAGTAGGGGG
>NZ_JADEWA010000667.1:0-2006 GCF_015207865.1 Dolichospermum sp. LEGE 00246 | reverse complement strand
CTTAGAGGATGTTTTAAAAGTATTAGATGAAACCGATAATCTCCAAAAACCTAACCCCCCTGCCCCCTTCCCTACGAGGGAAGGGGGTTTTCAAAGCCTCTCCCCGCTTCGGGGAGAGGTTTGGAGAGGGGTCTGTTTATACATTAAAAACTTTTCAAACACCCTCTTAACAGAAACCGCCGAATATCGTGCTTCTATATCTGATGGTTATAACTCTCAAGTTTTATTTGATGATGAACATGGACGTTATTTAGTATTAGATATTGGTTGGAGTGGTGATCAATATCTACATACCACACCAATTCATGTAGATTTAATTGATCATAAAATTTGGATTCAATATGATGATACAGAAGAAGATATCACTAATGATTTCATAGCAGCAGGTGTTCCTGCACAGGATATTGTACTTGGTTTTCGTCATCCTAAAATCAGACAATATACAAACTTTGCTGTTAGTTAATAGTTCATTTTTTATCAGCAACTTCATAAAATTGATAAAACCATCCCTAGAATACTATTTAAACCTTCAATATACCGTCACTCTTTACCCTGACGCAGAAGAAGGTGGATATGTAGCAGAAATCAAAGATTTACCTGGATGTTTCACTCAAGGAGAAACCCTAGAAGAGACAATGACAAATATCAATGAAGCGCGGGAATTGTGGATAGAAACAGCTTATGAAGCGGGGGATAATATTCCTTTACCCAGTGAAAAAGATATCATAAATGATCCACTAGCTGAGTTTATTGGTTTGGTAGAAAATGGGAGTTTAGCGCAAAATATAGATCAAGAATTATAAGAAACTATGAACAAGACACTTTTACAACAAAATTAAATTAATATATATCTGTCACAATCAACCATATTATTATGACTAAAGTAAACCTAGTACAAAACGGCGTAAATAAACCAACCATTCTAAATCCTCCAAAGGCCTATACTGTCTTCATTTTGACTTTTGACTTTTGACTTTTGACTTCCGCCTTGCGGTACTAGACTTACCCCCAGAAGTATTTTCAGCCCGTCGTCTTTCCCCAGATGATTTTGTCCGTGATATGCGCCTAGCAGCAGCTATATTTTGGTATCAAAAAAACGAAATCTCTCAAGAAAAAGCCGCACAAATAGCCGGCTTAAACCGCCGTGATTTTATTTTATCCCTTTCCCGTCAGCAAATAGATGTGTTTTCTGTAGACTTTGATGATTTACAAGAAGAGTTAAATCGTGTCTGAAAAATCACTGAATGAAGCTATCAAGCCGGCAATTAATACCTCACCTTTAATTTATCTAACAATTGTTGAGACAGGGGGTTAAATTCTCAATTTATCAATTCACAACTTTTATTAACTGGGGAACTAAAGCTTTCAAAGCATTACCACGATGACTAATTGATTTTTTTAAATCCGTCGTCATTTGAGCAAAAGTCAATTGTTTATCTGGTACATAAAAAACCGGATCATAACCAAAACCACCATCTCCAGAAGGTGCAAACAAAATTTCTCCATGACAAATACCCTCAGATTGAATTACTATTTCTCCTTGAGGATTTGCAACTGCGATCGCACACACAAATTGAGCTTGGCGATTTTCCTGATCACCTAATTCTCTCAATAACCTCTCAATCCGTTCTGTATCCGTGTTCCCATAACGAGCAGAATACACCCCAGGCGCACCATTGAGGGTATCTACCTTTAAACCAGAGTCATCAGCGATCGCCCAATTACCTGTAGCTTTAGCAACTTCTGAGGCTTTCAGATAAGCATTTTCTGCAAAGGTTTCTCCCGTTTCTTCCACATCCAAATCTTCCGGTTTTAAAGCTAATTCCCAACCAGAATCGGCTAAGTAAGCTTGCATTTCCTTCAATTTTCCGGGGTTTCCTGTCGCTACTACGAGTAATTTGTTCATCAGTTGTTAGTTGTTAATAAAAAGGTAATTACAGCGGTTTCCGCTCTTATGAGCTACATCTTAGCCCCCTCATCGCTTGCGGGGCTGTCTCTTATACACA
>NZ_JADEWA010000666.1:0-2010 GCF_015207865.1 Dolichospermum sp. LEGE 00246 | reverse complement strand
TTACCATATAACAGACGAACTGACTACTCACTCCCCTGATTTAAACATAGATAATAATTCTATTTTTTTGTATAATGATGACACTTAATTTGTGTCAATTAAGGGTTTACTTCGGCAGAGAAAAGGAAACGATTGGAAAACAAATAAATTTTACTATTTGTGCGACTTATCCAATTAATTGAACTTTATTCTTTACGCAACTTATCCCGGAATTGTTTAATCACAACTTCCCCTCTATCTAATTTTTCAATAGCAACATCAACCTTTTCCCGTGTTTCTGCAACCCAATTCTGATAACCTTTTTCCCACTGAAAAAGCAACTTCAAAGCTTTACTAATCACCTCTTCAGGATTTGCGTATCTACCTGTGGCAATTTACGCTTCTATAATTTCCTCTAATTCTGGTTGAATTTGAATATTCATTATTTTGCTGTTTACGAATATTGTAATTTTATCAAAAAAATCATCCCAAAGTCAAAACACCAGCTTGAAAATTCACCACCAAAGGCAAAAACTCCAACCACTCTGAACCCAATAAAATCTCCGTTAATTCATCTCCAGCATAAACAGGAATTTCATACTCTTGGTTATCCAATATCACCTTACCCAAATATCTTTCAAACGTGATTTCACCCTAAGCAGTTCGCAGAATTTCTTTATCTACATAATCCCAATTAAGTCCATCTAAATCTTGTGTATTAATAGCCATAAAGCCTGTGAAACTACTATCAAATAAAGCATCCACAGGCAAACTTAAACCATCATTAACAACCAACTCAATTTCAAAAAATAGCTGCTTTTTTTCACCAAATTTACCCTCTATCATATTCTCCCAGTTGCTCCAGATTCATTCAAACAAAAAACGCAATGATCAGCATTTGGGTATTTATCACGGGCTTTTTGATGTGCAATTTCTTTATCTTGATCAATTAAGTAATCACCACTATTTAACTCAATAGCAATATACCAATTATAATGTTCTTTGATCAATTCAGGACGTACACGCTCAAAAATTGTTCGATAACGTTGATACTCTGCCTCATTTTCAGCTTTACGTCTAGCCAACTCTTCCGGCGATAAGGTTAGTTCAGGGAAAACTCTTCCTCTTCTTGCTGGTTGTTTTGGTGTTAGTTGAGTCATGTTTTTAAACCCCATTTCTAATATTATAATAATATCAAAAAAATCATCCCAAAGTCAAAACACCAGCTTGAAAATTCACCACCAAAGGCAAAAACTCCAACCACGCTGAACCCAATAAAATTTCCGTTAATTCATCTCCAGCATAAACAGGAATTTCATCCTCTTGATTATCCAAAATCACTTTACCTGAATAGATATCAAATCTTGACTCTCCCTGTGCAGTGCGTAAACGTTGCTTGCGTATAAATGACCAATTCAATCCTTCTAAATCTTGTTTATTAATAGCCATAAAGCCTGTGAATCCAGTATCAAATAAAGCATCTACAGGCAGATTTAAGCCTTCAGCAGTAATTAATTCAATTTCAAAGAAAAGCTGCCCCTCATCACCAAAATAACCCTGTATCATATTCTTCCTGTTACCCCTGTTTCATTGATGCGAAATAGAAAATGTATCACATTAGGATGTTTCTCCCGTGATTTTTTACTAGCGACTTCCATATCCTGATCAATGAAATAATCACCGCTATCTGGTTCTACAGCAATATACGAGTTATAATGTTCTTTCATCAACTCAGGCAGTAATCTTTGAAAAATTGCCCAACAACGTTGATAAAATTGTTCATCTTCTGCTTTACGTTTAGCTAATTCTTCCGGTGATAAAGTTAGTTCAGGAAAAATCCTTCCTCTTCTTCTTGCTGTTTTTGGGGTTAGTTGTGTCATGGGTTTAAACTCCAATTTTATGACTAAGTAGGTGGGCGTTAAAAATTGTCGTTGGGGCAAGGGAACTCTTAACTGGGAACAGGAAGAGAGTTTTGAGTGATTTTACTTTTCTTCACATACCTTTAAATTTTTCTGTTCAACTACTTATATT